>NZ_JBEZEY010000020.1:64676-127831 GCF_040649135.1 Micromonospora sp. NPDC049047 | reverse complement strand
TGAAACACCGCGGCATCCCCCCCCGCCTCGGCAGCCATCCCCGGCCCCCCGGGGGGGGGGGGGGCCGGCGCCGGCCCGCTGGATGCTCGGCTCGTCAGGACGGCTCGGCCGCCCTGACGTGCCGCAGCGTGTACGCGGCGTCGGTGAAGGCCCCGCCCTGCGGGGCGGCGGGGTCGACCGGGTCGCGCGAACCGGGCACCCGGTCGGCGAAAACCTCCGCGTCGTCCAGCGGCAAATAGCCGAGCCCTGCCCCGGCCGTGGTGTCCCAGAACGCCCGGGTGTTGGCGGACACGGCGTAGGCGGTCGCGAAGCGCACGTCGGGAGCGGTGAGCGCCGCGCGAACGAAACCGACACCGTCGCGCGGGCTCAACCAGGTCGCCAGGTAGCGGGCCTCGTCCGGCTCGTCCTCGAAGCTGCCGATGCGCAGGCACACCACCGACAGGCCGAACTTGTCGGCGTACAGGCGCCCGAGCGCTTCGACAGCGACCTTGCTCACCCCGTAGAAACCGTCCGGTCGGACCGGCTCCTCCGGCCCGACCACCTGGCCGACCGGGTAGAAGCCGGTGACACGGTTGCTGCTGGCGAGGACGACCCGCCCCACCCGCTGCCGACGGGCCGCCTCCAACACGTGGTACGTGCCCAGCACGTTGCTCTCCAGCAGGTCGGCCAGGGGCGCCTCGTCCGGCAGCCCGGCCAGGTGCACCACCGCGTCCGCGCCCTCCAGCGCGGCGGTCACGGCGTCGGCGTCCGCCAGGTCCAGTTGGATCGCCCGGTCTGTCGGCGACTGCGGCTGCGCGAGCACCCGATCGACCAGGACGAGGCGGCGAACCTCGTCGCGCAGGTGACGGCAGACCACTGAACCGATGCGACCGGCGGCACCCGTGACGACGACAGTGCCCAGACGTGAACCCATTGCGTCATCCTGCCCGCCCACCCCGACAGGATGCTCAGTCCAGGGCGGCCGTCCCGGGCCGGTCGAGCGGATCAGCCGGTCAGCATGCCGACCCGCTCCCACGGGCGGGGAGCACTGATCCTGGCCCAGCTCGCGCCGAAGGTCATCCGGCGTAGCGGTGGCGCGATGTCGCAGAGACTGAACCAGCCCCGGGTCAGACCCACGTTCAGCGGGTTGCTCATCATGCCCTGGTGCAGGGTCCGCATGGCCAGCTCGACGGCGTGGAATCCGTACTCGCGCATCTCGGTCTCGTATTCGCCGATCGTGTCCAGCAGCGGCAGGTGGCCGGTGCCGGCCAGCGACAACTGGCGGGTGAGCAGGGCGGCGTCGCGCAGCGCGGTGTTGGCGCCGTTACCGCCGGCCGGTGGCATGCCGTGCACGGCGTCGCCGAGCACGGTGACCCGGGACGGCGTCCACGGCGCGGGACGGTCGGAAGCCTGGAACGGGAACGCGCTCACGTCCTCTGCTGGGCACGCGGCGATCAGTTGGCGGAGCGCGGGGTGCCAGTCCGTGATCAGCCCGGCGATGTAGGCCTTCAACTGGGTGCCGTCGAGGCGCTCCGGACGCGAGGGGAACAGTTCGTTGCGGGCGACGAACGCGCACAGCAGATAGTCGTCCCCCACCGGCTGCTGGCGTTCGAACACCGAGGTGAACAGGAAGTGTGGCGCACCCGTCACGACCAGGTTCATGCCCACGGCCAGCCGGGCGGGTAGCCAGGCGCGGGTGTCGTCGTTGAGCGGCAACTTCAGCCCGACGCCCACCGCGCCGGTGTCCCGCTGGGTGGCGGTCGGCAGGTACTGCGCGCGTACCCGGGAGTTGATCCCGTCTGCGCCGACCAGGACGTCGGCGGTGGCGCAGGTGCCGTCGGCGAAGTACGCGGTGGGACGACCTGCCGCGCTCAGCTCGTAGCGTTCGAACGTCTTGTCGTAGTGGACGGCGTCGTCGAGTCCGTCGAGCAGGACGCCGCGCAGCGTCTGACGGTCGACCGGGTAGGCCCGTTCGGCGGGGTCGGGATCGTCGGGATACATGAGCGCGTCCTCGACGAGGACCAACGTGCGCAGGTCCGTGCCCAGGAAGCCGAACCCGCCGCCGGGCCGGCCCGCGGTGTCCGTGAACGCCTGCCACTGTCGGTCCGGCAGGCAGGCGCGCAGCGACCGACTGCCGGCCGGGTTGATCGCGAGCCGGTAGCGGTCCACCCGGTCGTCGCGGTGCCGGTCACGCTCGTAGACCTCGGCGTTGATTCCGTTCTTCCGCAGCCCCTGGGCGAGCGCGAGGCCGCCGATGCCTCCGCCGACGATGAGTACGTCAGTCATGGGTGACTCTTTCTGGTGAGAAGAGGTCGCACAGTTGGTTGACAACCGACTCGGCCTGGTCGGGACGCAGGCGAATGCCCTTGACGGTGGCGATCACCAGCTCGACGCTGGCGGCGACGTTGAGGTTGACCGACCACACGTGTTGCGCGATGCCCTCGGTGAAGATCGCCGCGAGCGCGTCCCGCCAACCCTGTTCGTCGCGCTCGATGTCGGCACCTGTGGACGCGTCGCGTCGCGCGCGGAGATCGAGCTCGTCGAGCACCACGAACAACTCGGGCCGGTACGCCACGGCGGTGGCGATCTCCCTGAGGTGTTGCCGCAGTCGGGCGGCGGGCTCCAGGTCGTTGTGCATCGTCGCCTCGAATTGGCTTGTCACGTGCTCGAGCACCGCGGCGATCAGATCGGCCTTGGTCCGGAAGTAGTGGTGCAGTGTGGAGTGGTCGATGCCGGCCGCGGCAGCGATCGGTCGCAGCCGGAACCCCTCGAAGCCGCTCTCGGCGAGCGCCGAGAAGGCCGCGTGGACGAGCGCCTGTCGGCGGTCGAGCTGTTCAGTCATCCTCAGTCCGCCCCCAACCAAGTGGTTGGTTGATAGTTCAGCATCTGTGTGACCACCTGTCAACCACTTGGTTGGTGACCCACCGCGAGGCTGGGTCGCGGCGAGGGGCGCTGGCCGTCCGCGGAGCTGTCCGCCATGCGCCCCCACGCAGGTAGCCGACGGTCACCGTTGGCCGCCGGCTACCCCAGGGTGGGGAACTCCTCGTCTACGCGTAGCTGAACAACGGGGGAAAGACGAGGACCACGATCCAGGCCCATGCCGCGTACACCGGCAGGTAGCCGGTCTGCCACCGCTCCAGGGTGGTGAACGGCGTGCGCCGTCGGATGAAGGCCAGCAGGAGCCACGCCGACCAGGCGAGGTTGACAAGCAGGATCACGTTCTCGCCGAGGGCGGCAGCCCGGTTGGGCGTGCCGCCGTACTCGTCGGTGATGCGTCCGGTGATCTCCAGCAGCACCAGCACGTCGATGGCCAGGGCACTCACCACGAGCGCGAGTTGGAGTTTGTCGAACGCACCGGCCGGGGCCAGCGGATCACGGGCCGAGAGGGAGTAGAGCAGCAGCCCCAGTACCACGGCCAGCAACAGGTCGAACAGGATGAGCGCCTCGCGCTCGACGTCGATGCCGTGGCTGGTCCAGACCACCGCGACGAGGAAGGCGAGCAGGGCGGCGGTGAAGAGCGGGGTGAACAGCCGGGTGAGGACCGGCGCGATGTTCTCCACGACGCTCTGCTTGGCCTCGACCAGCCACCCGGCCACCACGACCGCCGCCGCGGCGCCGCAGGGCAGCAGCCACTGCGAGATGAACGCCTCCGGGACGATGCCGATGGCCGCGAAGGTGTTGAACAGGAACGCGGCGAGCACGCCGCCACCGAGGGCCATCAGCACGAAGTAGATGAACCACTCGCCGGTGAAGCGGATGAAGTCCATGCGT
Organism: Micromonospora sp. NPDC049047; assembly: GCF_040649135.1. Lineage (NCBI taxonomy): Bacteria > Bacillati > Actinomycetota > Actinomycetes > Micromonosporales > Micromonosporaceae > Micromonospora > Micromonospora sp. NPDC049047. The sequence continues at coordinate 124,081 of NZ_JBEZEY010000020.1, read as the reverse complement.
CGACGCGACGAGCGCCAGTCGTCGGCGACGTAGGCCAGGCCGACCACGAGCCAGAGGGCGATGGGCAGGTGGACGCTTGTGACGACCACGGACTGCGAGTCGTCCGCAAGCGGGTAGGCGTTGGCCGCCCCGACGCCGAGCGCGAACAGCGCCACCAGCACCGCGACCACCGCGGGTCGGGCTTGCCGACGCCACGCCAGGAAGGCCGCCAGCCAGGGCAGCGCGAACACTGTGGCGTTGCGCGCGTAGAACGAGCCGTCGTCGTCGAAGCTCAACCCGAACAGCGCTGGCACCTTGACGGAGACCACCGCGCCCGCCGCGCAGCCGAGCAGGACCCACAGGTCGCGGCGGGAGCGCGGCTCGGCGACCGGATTGCCCGGGTCGCCGGTCAGCACCAACTGCTTCCACAACCGTTCGGAATGTTCCCGGGCGAACTCGCGGGAGAGATCGTCGAGGCTACCCATCCGTTTCACAGCGACCAGGAACGCCTCATCCGGGCTCAGGCCAGCGGCGAGGAGTTCGTCGACGGAACCGCGCAGGTGGTCTTCCAGCTCGTCGGCGTCCACCGCTTGCAGTCCCCGGCGGCGCAGCACGTACTGGCGCCACTGCGCGAACTGCGCGGCCAACTCCGCCGGCCGATCGGGCGTCGTCATGCCAGGCCCTCCAGCGGGGGCGTCGTCAGGGGCGCCCGGTCGTGCCAGATCTCCTTGAGCGCGCCCACCACGGTGTCCCACTGCCGGCGCTGCTCGGCGAGCTCCGCCAGGCCCCGGTCGGTGATGCGGTAGTACTTGCGCTTGCGCTCACCGGCGACCGCCTGCCAGCTCGACTCCAGATAGGCGAGTCGTTCGAGCCGGTGCAGCAACGGGTACAGCAGTCCCTCGGTCCAGTCCAGCTCGCCGCCGGACAGCTCGTTGATCCGCCGGAGGATGGCGTAGCCGTAGCTCTCGCCCTCGGCCAGGATGCCGAGCACCATCGGTGTCGCCGAGGCGGCGACCAGATCCTTGGCGACCTTCATGAAGCCTCCCACCCCTAACCCTAGAAGTACGATGCATCGTACTTCTAGGCATGGGTCGGTGGGCAACGACTGGCGGCCGAATCGCCGGTACGGGCAGCTGTGGTGCCGCGAACCGCCCGCTCCGGGTTAGCCTTGGCGCATATGGCTACCTATCGCAGCGCCTCAGTGCTCCTTTCCGCGGACGGCACCAGGACTCCCGGCACCGCCGCGCTCTTCGCCGAGCCGGCCCGTAAGGGCGGGGTTCCGCCCTGGGCAGGCGACTTCCGACCCGCCAACAGCGCCGGCAACGGCCCGAAGAACGCGATCGGGAAGACCTTCACCCTCGAACTGCCCGACGGCAGCACCGGCAAGGTAGTGGTCCAGGGCCTCAAGAGCGGCAAGGGCGGCGTCGTGCTGGCGCTGATGGGCGAGGACGCCCCACCCTTCTGACCGTCCGCCCGACCTTCGTCGCCCCGGGTGCCCAGGGCTGGCCCGTCCGGAGTCAGCCCAGGGCACCTGGCCAAGCCCGCCACGTGTCCCACGCCCGGCTCAGTCCAGAGTGACCACCCAGCGGGCGCCCTCGCCCCGGGCCAGCCGCGCGAACGCCGTGGGCGCGTCGTCGAGCGAAACCGTGCCGCTGACCAACGCGCGCAGATCAAGCGCGCCATCGGCCAGCTCGGCAGCCAGCGCCGGCACCTCCCGGTCCGGGTCGGACGAGCCGTACACCGAGGAACGCAGGGTGCGGGCGGAGTGGAAGATGTCGAGCGCGCCGAGGCTGACCATGTCGTCCTTGGCGCCCATCCCGACCACTGTCACCACTCCCCCACGTCGGGTCAGCCGCCAGGCGGCGCGGATGGTGGCGGCGCGGCCGACGCACTCGAAGGCGTGGTCCACGCCCCGGCCCTCGGTGCGCGCCCGCACCTCCTTGGAGAGCCGGTCGTCGGAGAGCAGGAAGTCGGTCGCCCCGGCGGCGAGCGCCAGGTCCCGTTTGGCCTCGGCGACGTCGACGGCGAGGATCGTGGTGGCGCCGGCCCGGCGGGCGGCGGTGAGCACGGCGAGCCCGACCCCGCCGAGCCCGATCACCGCCACCGAGTCGCCGGACGCCACCCGGGCCGTGTTGTGGACCGCGCCGACACCGGTGAGCACCGCGCAGCCCAGCAGCGCGGCCCGCTCCGGTGGCAGACCTGCGGGGATCGGGATGACGGCGTTCTCGGGCACCACCACCGCCTCGGCAAGCGCGCCGAGGCCGAGGGTCAGGTGCAGCGGGAGGCCGTCGTCGGTCTCGCCGCGCGGCACCGTCGGCGCGGTGGTGTCGGCGCAGAGCCACGGCTCGCCGTTGCGGCACCACCAGCAGGCCCGACAGGCCGGTGCCCAGTTGAGCACCACCGGGGTGCCGACCCGCAGGGCACTGCCCGGCCCGACCTCGGCGATCACGCCGGTCGCCTCGTGCCCGAGCACCAACGGGAACCTCGCGGCGATGGTGCCGTTCACCATGGACAGGTCGGAGTGGCAGACGCCGGCGGCCCGGATCGTCACCCGGACCTCGCCGGGGCCGGGCGCGGACAGCCGGATCCGCTCGATTCGCAGCTCGGCGCCGGCCCCACGCGCGACAAGCGCGCGGACCGTGACCGGCTCCCCGCCGCCCGGCCCGGCCGGGTTCGGCGCGGCGGGGCGCGGCGGCCCGGCCGGGAACGACCCGGGGGCGCTCATCGCTGGATCGCCTTCAGCTCGCAGAACTCGGCGAGCCCGTGCACGCCCAGCTCCCGGCCCAGGCCGGACTGCTTGTAGCCGCCGAACGGGGCGAGCGGATTGAACGGGGCGCCGTTGATGTCGACAGCGCCGGTGCGCAGCCGCCGGGCCACCGCGAGCGCGGCCTCGGTGTCGGCGGACCAGACCGCCCCGGCCAGCCCGTAGCGCGAGTTGTTGGCGATGGCGACCGCCTCGTCGGTGTCGTCGAACGGTAAGACGGCGAGGACCGGGCCGAAGACCTCCTCCTGGGCGAGCGCGCTGTCGGGGTGCACGTCGGCGAAGACGGTCGGGGCGACGAAGTGCCCCTGGGCCGGCACCGGGGCCTCGGGCCCGCCGACGACCAGCCGGGCGCCGTCGGCGAGGGCTCGGTCGATGTGGCCGCGTACCCGCTCGGCCTGCGCGGCGGAGACCAACGGGCCGAGGCGGGTGACGGGGTCGAACGGGTCGCCGAGCCGGTAGCCGGCCACCGCCGCGGCGACCAGGTCGAGTGCTTCGGCGTACCGGTCGCGGTGCACGAGCATCCGGGTCCACGCGGTGCAGGTCTGCCCGGAGTTGAGCAGGGCGTTGCCGACGCCCACCTTGACCGCGGTGGCCAGGTCGGCGTCGGCGAGGATCACGTTCGCGGACTTGCCGCCCAGCTCCAGCGCGACCCGGGCGATCCGGTCGGCGGCGACCCGCATGATCCGCGCGCCGGTGGCGGTGGACCCGGTGAACGAGACGAGGTCGACGTCGGGGTGTGCGGCCAGGGCCTCGCCGACCACCGGCCCGGTGCCGGGGACCAGGTTGAGCACCCCCGGCGGCAGCCCGGCCTCGGTGACCGCGTCGAAGAGCAGGTACGCGGTCAACGGGGTCAGCTCGCTGGGCTTGAGCACCACAGTGCAGCCGGCGGCCAGCGCGGGGGCCAGCTTCGCCAGCACCTGGTGCAGGGGGTAGTTCCACGGGGTGATCGCGCCGACCACGCCGATCGGCTCGCGGACCACGAGGGAGTTGCCGATGCTCTCCTCGACCGGCGGGCGCGCCGCGAGCGTGACGTGGTCGCGCAGGACGGTCAGTGGCAGCCCGACCTGCACCCGGGTGGCGAGCTTGAGCGGTGCGCCCAGCTCGACGGCGATGGTGCGGGCCAGGTCGTCGGCGCGGGCGGCGAGCGCGGTGTGCAGCCGGTCGAGGTGCGCGGAACGCTCGGCGGGAGCGGTAGCGGCCCAGCCGGGGAAGGCGGCGCGGGCCGCGGCGACGGCACGATCCACGTCGGCCGGGGTGCCGGCCGGCACCTGCCCGACAGGTGCGCCGGTGCTCGGATTCTCCACATCGAGCAACTCGGTCCCGGCGGGAGAGGTCCACTCGCCGCCGATGTGCAGGTGACGCCGGAGGCGCAGGGTGTCGGGCAACTGCGACGGCGGGGCGGCGAGGTCCATGGCGTCCCTTCGGGGGTGGGCGACGGGTGGGGGCGACGGGTGGGGGCGACGGATCGCGGCGGACGATGAAACTAGCGCTGGGAGTTTGGACGCTACCCGCTCGGCCGGGCGGACTCCACCGGCTCGACGGTGCGGGCGTACTCGGCGGCCAGGCCGTGCAGCAACGCGTCCAGGCCGAGGGCGAAGGCGCCCTCGTCCACGCTCTGCTGGTGCTCGGCGAGCCGGTGCGCGTCACGCAGGTGCGGGTAGTGCGCGGCGTACAGCTCGGGGTCCTCCACGAAACCGCGCGCGAACGAGCCGAGCGCCGACCCGGCCACGAAGTAACGCAGGGCGGCGCCGATGTGGGTGGCCCGGGCGGGCGGCCAACCGGCGCGGACCAGGCCGCCGTAGACCGCGTCGGCCATGGCGAGGGCGGCCGGCCGACGGCCCGGTCCCTGCGCCAGGTACGGCACGATGTTCGGGTGCGCGGTGAGCGCCCGCCGGTACGACCAGGCCCAGTCGCGCAGCGCGGTGGCCCAGTCCCGGCCGGCGAAGCCACTGGTGTCGACCGCGCCGGTGACAGTGTCGGCGACCGCGTCGAGGATCTCGTCCTTGGTGGCGAAGTGGTTGTAGAGCGAAGGGCCCTGCACACCCAGGGCGGCGGCGAGTCGGCGGGTGGAGAGCGCGCCGAGCCCGTCGGCGTCGATCAGCGCGAGCGCCGTCTCGACGATCCGGTCGCGGTTGAGCAGAGCCCGTCGGGGGCGCGGCACGGTCAGCCCTCCCCGGTCGATGGTGTCACAGTGACGCCCGCACCCGGGACCCCCGCCTCGGCGAGGATCCCCTCGATCATTTCGATGGGCAGCTTGCGGTTACCGGCTGCCGCGCCGGCTGTGGCGGGATCATCCAGCAACTCGGCCACCCGGTCGGGGCCGAGGCGGGGATCGGCGGCTGTCCAGGCCCGAACCCCGTCGTCTGGATCGCGGCTGAGTCGGTCGATGAGTTCCGCAGGGGCGTCCGGGTCGTACCTGACGAGCCTGCGTGCCCGAGGGTCGGCCGAGTCGGCCAGCCGGGCCAGCCCGACACGCGGGAAGTTCGGCCGCTGGATCAGCATGCCCGCGGTGATCACCCGTGCTTGCAGGTAGGTGGCGAGCAGCACCTCCCCCGGAACCGCGTCGTGGTTCTCGCAGAGCAGCAGCCGGACCGCGAAGTCCTCGTCGGCGGCGAGTCGCGCGACCTGATCCGGCCGCAGGTGCCGGCTGTACGCGGCGCTGCGCCGCAGCCCGACGTGGGCCGAGCGGACGGCCTCGTCGAGCGCCTCGGGGTCGTCGAGGTGGGCGAGCACCCAGCGGGCCGGGGAGATCCGGTCGGTGGGACGCACGCGGTAGTCGATGGCTCCACGTTCGGCCTCGGTCAACCCCGGACGCACTGACAGCCGCAGCCGGACCTTCGGCTCGGGATCGACGGCCAGGGCGTCGACGAGGTCCGGGGGGAGGTGCGGGTTCTCGGCCACCGCCGCGCGCACCATCGGGTCCTCGTGGCGGGCCAGCCGTTCGGCCGACGCCCGGTCCAGGGGCGCGTCGACGGCCACGGCGGCCAGGTGCCAGCCATCGGACCACGTGGTGTCGAGCACACCGGGCAGCAGGCCGGGCCGCCGCCGGCAGGCGTGCCGGGCCACCACCCGGCGGACGCCCTCGTCCGGGTCGGCGAGCAGCCGGTCGGTGACCTCCTCCGGCGGGTCGGCCCACCGGGCGTACGCGGTGCTCCGCACCACCGGGTCGGGGTCGTCGGCCAGCCGGGCCCGGACCTGCTCCGGGCACTGCCGGGAGTCAGCCAGCGCCTCCCGGACCCGCCGAACGGGATCCGCGGCGAGGCGGGCGTACGCCGCTTCGGGCAGCGGGTCGGGCGTGCCGCGGAAGAGATCCGGACCGGCGGCGAGCGAGGTGCGGATCGTCGGCTCGGGGTCGTCGACCAGCAGGGCACGCTGCTCCCCGGTGGCGGATCCACAGTCCGCCAGGGTCAGCCGGAGCTGCCTGTCCGGATGCGCCGCCACCGCGCGGCAGACCTCGTCGGGCAACGCCCCGCGGAAGATCAGGACTGCCAGACCGGCCGGGCGGTGATCAAGCATCCGCACCAGCAGGTCCGGCGGCGTCGCCGGGTTGCCGGCGATGCCGCGTACCCGTTCCCGGACCAGCTCCAACAAGCCGTCCTCCCTCGTCGGAATCACCTGTTCGCGCACCCTATCCGGAACCACCTGCGGTCACCGCCTCACCACGGGTGGCGGAGAAGGGTCTGGACGGATGAAAACTTACACCGCTAGTTTATGAATGACCGCTGTGCCCGCAGCGGCGCACCGTCACGCACAACCAAGGGGGAACCGTGGACTTCGCACTGTCCGACGAGGAACGCGCCGTCCGGGACACCGTGCGCGCGTTCGTGACCCGCGAGGTGATGCCCCTGGAAGCCGAGGTGCTCCGCCGGGAACGGGCGCACCAACCGGGCCTGGACCACTCCGAGGTACGCGAACTGCAACGCAAGGCGCGCAAGTTCGGCTTCTGGGGCCTGGCCACCCCCGAGGAGTACGGCGGGATGAACCTGCCGGCCGTACTCCAGTCGTTGATCTGGACCGAGCTGGGCCGCACGTTCGTGCCGTTCCGCTTCGGCGGCGAGGCGGACAACATCCTGTTCCACGCCACCGAGGAGCAGAAACAGGAGTTCCTCATCCCGACGATCGAGGGCGAGCGGCGGTCCTGTTTCGCGATCACCGAACCGGGCGCCGGCTCGGACGCGGCCAACATCCGGCTCTCCGCCCGCCGCGACGGCGACGACTGGATCCTCGACGGCGAGAAGACCTTCATCACCGGTGGCCACGACGCCGACTTCGCCATCGTGGTCGCGGTGACCGACCGGGAGAAGGGCGCCCGCAACGGCGGGGCCACCGCGTTCCTGGTGGACCGGTCGATGGGTTGGCGGTCGGAGTTCATCCAGACCATGGGTGAGGGCGGGCCGGCGTCGCTCATCTTCGACGGCGTACGCGTGCCGCACCGCAACATCCTCGGCGAGGTCGGGCAGGGCTTCACGCTGGGCATGGAGTGGATCGGCAAGGGCCGATACACCATCCCGTCACACGCCATCGGCATCGCCGAGCGGGTCCTGCAGATGGCCATCGACCACGCCAACACCCGGGAGACGTTCGGCACGAAGATCGGCACCAACCAGGCCATCCAGTGGATGATCGCCGACTCGGAGACCGAGCTGGAGGCGGCCCGCTGGCTGGTGCTGCGCTCGGCGTGGACCGTCGATCAGGGCCTCGACCCGCGGCACGCGTCGTCGATGGGCAAGCTCTACGGCGCCGGGATGGTCAACCGGGTGGTCGACCGGGCGCTCCAGATCCACGGCGGCATGGGCTACACCCGGGAGCTGCCCATCGAGCGCTGGTACCGGCAGGTCCGGCTCTACCGGATCTTCGAGGGCACCGACGAGATGCAGCGGCTGATCATCTCGCGGGACCTGCTGCGCGGCTACACGAAGATCGGTGGTCACCTCGCCTGATCGGGGGTCACCCCGTCAACGCCGTCAACGCGTCGTCCACGTCGGCCTCGGTGGAGTAGACGTGGAACGAGGCGCGGACCCGCCCGGCGCGGACCGCCGCGCGGATGCCGGCCGCCGCCAGGCGCTGCTCCGCGTCCGGCACGTCCACGCTGACGATGGCGCTCTCCCCCGGCGGCCGGCCCAGCCCGGTCAGGAACCGGTTGGCAAGTGCCACGTTGTGCGCCCGGATCGCCGGCACGCCGATCTCGGCGACCACCTCCATCGCGGGCGCCGCGCCGACCCAGCTGAACCAGGCCGGTGAGATGTCGAACCGGCGGGCGTCGTCGGCCAGCCGCAACGGCGGGCCGTAGTAGGAGGCGTGCGGGTCGCGGCCCGCGTACCAGCCGGCGGCGTCCGGGCGCAGCCGGTCGCGCAGCGCCGGGGCCAGATAGGCGTACGCGGTGCCGCGCGGGTTCATCAGCCACTTGTAGCCCCCGACGGCCACCACGTCGGCCCGGCTCCCGTCGAACGGCAGCCAGCCGCACGCCTGGGTCGCGTCCACCACCACCAACGCGCCGTGTGCACGGGCCGCGGTCACGATCTCGTCGTACGCCGCCACCGCCCCGTCGGCCGACTGCACAAGGCTGAACGCGACAACGTCGGTGTCGGAGTCGATCGCGTCGACCACGCCGCCCACCGGCACCGTCCGGACCTTGACCCCGCGCTCCTCCTGCACCAGCCACGGGAACAGGTTCGAGGTGAACTCGACCTCGGGCACCACCACCGTCGCCCCGGCCGGCAGGGCCGCCGCGACCGGCGCGAGGATCTGCGACACGGCAGCGCCGACCGCGACGTCACCGGCCGGCACCCCGATCAGGTCGGCGAACGCGGTACGGGACCTGTGCACCGCCTCGCCCCAGCCCTCCCACGACGTGCGGCCGACCCGCCACGCCCCCAGGGCATCCTGTAGTGCCGTCCACGCCGGCTCGGGCGGCAACCCGTAGGAGGCGGTGTTCAACCAGCCGGGCTCCGGCTGCCACAACTTCTGCGCCTGCTCGATCTCCATTACGCCGACGCTAGGCGAGGCGGCGTCGAACGGGCACTACCAATCCGCGAGCGGCGGCCTGTCAGATCCGGACACAGTCCTGGCCGAGCGCCGCCGCAACCTGGTAGACGCACGGGCGTCCGGCGTCTCGACAACGGAGACGTCCAGGGCGCCGCGTCGACCGCCTTTCGTCACCGCACCCCGCGCCGGTCGCCCGGCTCGCTGTCGCCGGGCGGGTGGATCCGCCCAACACTGTTCGCGAGACCGGTGAGCCACCTGTCGACCTCCACGAGGTGCCGGACCGACCGGGAGTCCTTCTCCCCGAGCAGCGGACGGATCCGGACCAGGTCCTCGGCGCAGCCCGTCGGGTCGGGCCTCGGGCCCGCGGCACGGTCGTGCGCCACCTCGCGGGCGACGTCGTCGTACGCCGAACGCAGGCGCGCGGTGGAGTCGGTCAGCACTGCCGCTGCCGCCGGCCAGCCGGCGAGGCAGCCGGGCGGGTTACGACGCAGCAGCGACTCCGCGCCGGGCAGCACGTGGTGCCCGGCGCTCAGCACGGCGTCCCAGTTCACCTGCTGTCGGTGCGGATGGTGCCGCTCCGCGTGGTACTGCCCGTACGACGAGGCGACCAGGGCCATTCGACGCCGGACCCGGTCGAAGGCCCGCTCGGGAGGCGCCCCGCCGCCGAGGATCGCCTGCACGGTCTGCTCGACGGCGTCCGCGCTGGCCGCCAGGTAGCAGGTCGCGTTGTGCCGCAGATCGTGGCTCGCGCCGCTCGGCCACATCGCCACCCCGGCGAGCACGCCGATCACCGCGCCCAGCAGCACGTCGATGAGGCGGGTCTCGGCGAGCCGCCACCCTTCAGGGTTGAGCTGGGCGAAGACGACAGTCAGCAGCACGGTGAACAGCGCCTGCTGCCACACCGGACCGAGCAGCTGACCGACGCCGAAGGCCAGCATCAGGGTCAGCGGCAGGACGATCGCGTACACGATCGGCTTGTCGATGACGAGCATCAGCGCACCGCTGACGACGGCACCGGCGATCGTGCCGAGCACGGCCGGCCGCAGGGCGGTGCGCGTGTCGGCGGCCGAGGTACGCAGGACGGTGAGGGTGGCAAGCAGCACCCAGAAGCCGTGGTTCAGGTGCAGCAACCCGGCGGCGACGCGGGCGATGGCGAGCGCCACGGCCACCCGGAGCGAGCTGTGCAGGTGGGCCGAGCGGGGTGCCAGGTGCGAGCGGAACTGCCACCAGTACAGCCGCCACGGGCCGTGCCGCGCGTACTCGAAGAGTCCGGTGCGGGCGTCCTCGGTGCCGGGCCGCGACCCGGTGGCCACCCGGACGCCGACGGCGAAGGCCCGGGTGTGGTCGGCGAGGGCCAACGCCGTCGCGTCCCGGCACAACCGGGGCACGTCCGGCGGGTCGTGGCCGTCGCCCGTTCCGGCGTGGTACGCCGTCTCGGCCCGCTCGATCGCGGCGTCCAGGTCGTCGAGACCCACCTGCGGGGCACCCGATGTCAGGGTCCGGCCGGCGGCCCGGGTGGTGTCCGCGCAGGAGCGCAGCAGACCCGCCGCCGCCAGGTCTCCCAGCGGTTCGGGTGGCGCGTCCGTCGCCAACCGGTCCGCCTCGGCGAGTGCCTCGCGGAGCGCGGCGGCGCAGATTCGCAGCGCCCGGTCCTGGACGCCCGCCGCGCTCGGTGCCCACTCCGGCGGGTTGCGGCCCAGTTCGGCGGCGGCCACCAGCTCGTAGGCCCGCTCCCGCCGCGGGTCCCGACCGGCCGGGGCGGCGTGTGGGTCGGTCAACCGCTGGGCGGCGACATCGAGGAACGCCGCGACGCCGTCCGCCGCGGCAGTGAGGCGTTGCCGGTAGGTGACCGGTACCGGATCGGGCCAGAGGAGCACCTCCGTCGCGGCGAGCAGCACGATGGCGAATGTGACGCCGCCGAGTCGCTCCGGCAGGGTGCCCGGCTCGTACGGTGGGAAGGACGCCAGGATGTAGAAGAGTTGGAACGCGCTGGCCAACCCCACCAGACGTGGGTTGCCAACCCCGGCGAACGCCACCACGAACCCGATGACCAACATGCCGCCGGCCGCCGACCACGTGCTCCCCGCCAGCAGGGTGCCGGCGGCGATCAGCACCCAGACCGCCGGCAGTGCCGTGACGAGGATCCGCGCCCGTTGCGGCGCCGGGCCGGGCAGCTGCGCGAACGCCCCGGCGGCGATCGTGCCGAACAGGCCGTAGGTGGCAAGCGTCGAACTGCCCGCACCGTAGCGGCAGACGTAGAAGACGACGGACGCGACAAGTGTCAGCCGGGCCGCCCGCCGCAGCACGGCATCTCCCGGGTCCCGGCGCCGGAGGCGGGCGAGGATGCTGGTTGCGGGCACGCCTGCACCCCCGGTTCGTCGCAGCACCCCTTCCCGACCAACCATTCTCGCCCGGAGCCCGCTGGTGGTGGTGGGTTTCGCGGTGAATCACCGCGGCGAGGGCCGACCGGACATAGACGCTGCCCCCTACTGTCTAGTCAGGGTTCTGTCGGGAGGTCAACGCCATGCTGAACGTCGAGGATCTTCCACCGTTCCAGCGGGCCGTGTCCGACGAGTCGCAGCGCGGGCAGCGGATGTCCGCATGGCTGATGGCCCTGCGGCTGTCCCTGCTGCTGCTGGCCGCTGTCGCGGGAGTCGCCACCTGGACACTCGACGACCTCGTCCTGGGTCCGGCGCTGGCGGCCGGCGCCTTCGCCGCCACCTCGATCGTCGAGGTCTTCCTGCTCACCAACCGTCCCACCGAGCGGTGGTACGTCGGAAGGGCCCTCTCAGAGTCCATCAAGTCCCTGACGTGGCGGTTCGCCACCGCCGCGCATCCGTTTCCGCAGTCGCGCGGCGACGCGGAATGTGTTGACGACTTCACCAGTCGCCTGTTGGGCCTGACCGGGGACATGTCCGCCGCCGGGCTGGCGGCCCCCGCCGTCTCCGGCCGGCAGGTCACCGACGGCATGCTGGCACTGCGCGCCGCCTCGCTCGCGGACCGCCGGGCCGCGTACCTCACCGGTCGGCTGGAGGGGCAGCGGGCCTGGTACGCCGAACGGGCACTGTCGAACCGGGCCCGCGCGTCACGGTGGTCGGTAGGCATGCTCGTGCTGGAGATCGTGGGCGTGACCCTGGCGACGTCGAAGGCCGCCGGGCTCATCGATGTCGACCTGCTGGGCATAGCCGCGGCGGCGGTCGCCGCCGGTGCGGCCTGGACCCAGCTGCGCCAACATGGTGCGGTGGCGACGGCGTACGCCCTGGCCAGCCAGGAACTCGCCGCCATCGGGTCACTCGCCAGCCGGATCGCTTCGGACGCCGACCTGTCGCAGTTCGTCAACGACACCGAGACAGCGATCTCGCGGGAGCACACGATGTGGCGGGCCCGCCGCCGCTGAGCCCTACGCGGTGGTGCGTCGCCATTGTTGGCTGGTGCCGGTGCCGCAGGTCCACTGCACGGTCTGAGCCCCGTCCGCGGTGGCGGCGTTCAGCACGTCGAGGCACTTCCCGCTGTGGCGGGCGACGAGCCTGACGTAGCCGGTGCCGAGGTCCTCGACGCGCCACTGCTGGTTGGTGCCGCCGTTGCAGGCCCACTGGATGACCCGGACGCCGTCGGCGGTGGCACCCGCGCCGCCGTACACGTCGAGGCACTTGCCGCTGCTGATGCTTGTCACGGTGGCGTAGCCGTCACCGGTCTCCTGGAACCGCCAGCGCTGGTTGGGCTGGCCGTTCGCGCCCCACTGCACCACGTTGGCACCGTCCGCGGTGGACGCGTTGAAGACGTCGAGCAGCTTGCCACTGTGCCGCGCGGCCACCGTGTAGGTGGTCGGCGTGGGGGTGGTGGTGAGCGGCGCCAGCCGGTACAGCCCGCTGCCGTGGGCCGGGAGGGACCGGGTGAGCGTGCCGGTGGCGGTGCCGAGGCCGGTGCCGGACCACAGGTCGGTGACGGTGGCCGAGCCGATGCCCAGATTGGCCAGGTTCACCGAGACGTTGGCGGTGGCGCTCTCGCGGTTGAACAGGGCCACGTACCGGTGGTCGCTGCCGGGCACGTCGGCGGTCCACACCTGCCGGGTGCCGCCGACGAGCTGGCGGTTGTTGGCGCTGTTCTGGTCGACGGCGAGCACCGCCGGGTTCGTCATCAACGCCAGCTCGGCGGCGCGGTTCTCGACCAGGTTGCCGCCCCACATCAGCGGTGCCCGGTTGATCGCCCACAGGGTCATGAGCGTGCGCTGCTCGTCGGCGGTGAGCGCGGAGTAGCGGGGTGAACCGACCGGGCCGTACTTGGACAGCCGCCCGATCGGAATCATGTCTGGATCGGGCCAGGCGCCCGTCGTCCGGTACGGCGTCCAGTTGCGCAACTGGTCGAAGAGCGCGTCGAGCGACGACCAGTTGTCCCACAGGTCGTTGACGATCCGCCACATGTGCGCGTTGTCCCGCACGTGCCCGCCGCTGGCCAGCGGCGTCGCGCCGGGCGAGAGGCTCAGCACCATCGGCCGACCGCTGCGCTGGATCGCCGTCCGGTAACCCTCGACCTCGGCCTGCCGGTAGGTGGGCGCCGCGATGTCGTCCACCTTGACGTAGTCGACACCCCAGCCGGCCAGGAGTTGGAAGACCGAGTCGAGGTACGCCTGCGCGCAGGCGTTTGACATGTTCAGGCCCCACATCAGGTTGAGCCAGGCCGCGGTCGTGCTGTTGTTGATCTGGTTGGCTCGGCAGTTGGTGCCGAGGATGGGCACGTTGTCGGCGACCGCCTGCCGTGGGATGCCGCGCATCAGGTGGACGCCGAACTTCAACCCCTGGGCGTGCACGTAGTCGGCGAGCGGCTTGAACCCGTTGCTGCCCGCCGCCGAGGGGAACCGGGTGGTGTCCGGCAGCAACCGACCGTTGGCGTCCATCCGCAGTCGGGGGTTGAGGTTGGCGTCCTGGTTGGGGCTGTTGTTGTGCTGGCCGGGGTAGTACCAGGCCCAGTCGATGACGACGTACTGCCAGCCGTGCTGGCGCAGGTTGTCGCGCATGTAGTCGGCGTTGGCCCGCACGTCCGCCTCGGTGACCCGCCAGTTGAACGAGTCGTAGCTGTTCCACCCCATCGGTGGGGTGTCCGCCGTGCCGTTGTCCCAGGCCGCCGCCGGCTTCGGGGAGATGGCCGAGAGGCCGACGCTGAGCACCACGATCAGAGCCGTGAGCCCGGCTATCCGCCGTACGGTGCAACGCGCGAGGACGAGCGTCATCGGACCTCCAACGGGAGCGCCGACCAGTGCGGCAGGTAGTGGTGGTTGTCGATGTTAACGCTCACACATCGCCTGTCAAGTACAGCCGACACCCGGGCTCCGCCGGTCAGCCGTGGAGGGCCGACCGGCCGAGCCGTGGATCACGATGAGTCGGTGCTCACCGGCGCTCGACCGGATCGCGTCATGCTCGGGTAGACGCGAACGGCCGACCGCTTCCTACCATTCGATCCACCCGAAGTTGTAAACGGCGTAGTAGTAAATCGATGCGTTGGATTTGCACTTCCCTACATCCCGCGCACGCTGGGAACAGAGTGCGTTCATGTCATAGCGGAAGGTGCTGTCGATGGCCTCCTTGTTGCCCCAGGTGGAGTGGTTGCGGTACCCGAAGTCATGCCGCTGGCAAGCCTGGAAGAAGAAGTCGTCCCCATACGTCAGGTCCGGGAGCCGATCCGGGCTGCTGCAGCCGTTGTCTTCCCAGTCGAACCCGTACGGCATCTCTGGGCCCGGGTTCGCGTTCGCCTTGTGGAATTCGCTGGAGGATTCGACGGTCGGCTGGGTGAAGTAGTGATATTGATCAGCCTTGTGACGTTTGGGGACGACCCCCACCACCGCACTCGACGTCTGACCGGTGAAGTTCAGCGCTATCACCCGGAGGTCGTATCGGTCACCACCCTTGAGCCGAATGGTGTTGTGGAACAGATCGGTTCCCGAGTAGAGCTTCGTCCACGAACCCGACGCCGACACGTTGCGATAGTGGACCTCGTACCAGACCGCGGTGTTTGTCACCTTGCTCCAGGACAGGCCGACCCAGCTGTACTCGCCACCGTCGGTCACCCAGGTATTGACAGCGAGGTTCGTCGGCGCGTTCGGAAGCGGCGCCATGGGCTTGGCGGAGGCGATGTTGCTGCCCGACGCGGTGCCGGCCACATTTGTCGCCAGCACCCTGAAGTCGTATGTCGCCCCGTTGGTGAGCAGGTTGAGCGTGAAGGAGCAACATCCGACCGGGTAGGGCAGTCGCTGCCAACCGCCACCGTTGGCGCGCATCTCGATGTAGTACTGCACGCCACTCGTCGCGCTCGCGGTCCACCTCAGGCTGACCTTGGCGTCACCTGCGGTGGCGGTGAGACCCGACGCGTTCGACGGGAACGGCGGCATCGGCCGGGCCGACGCGACGTTCGTGGTCCCGGACTCCCCGGCCAGGTTGGTGGCCCGGACCCGGAACTCGTACGTGGTGCCGTTTGTCAGCAGCGTCTGGGTGAACGTGCAGCAGGTGGTCACCGGGTACGGCAGCCGCTGCCAGGAGCCCCCGACCGGCCGGTACTCGATCAGGTACCAGACATTGCCGGTGTTACTGGCCCCCCAGTACAGCGAGACCTTTCCGTCGCCGGCGACGGCCTGGAGGCTGGTCGGCGCCTGCGGCACCGGCGGCATCGGTTTCGCCGAGACCACGTTGGAGGGGGAGCTGTCTCCGGTCAGGTTGTTCGCCCGGACCCGGAACTCGTAGGTGTGTCCGTTGTTCAGATAGCTGATGGGCATGGCCGTCGCGTCGACCGGGTCCTTCAGCCTGGTCCAGCCCTGCCCCGCAGTGACGTCACGCATCTCGATCCAGTACCACACGTTGGCCGTGGCGCTGGCCGTCCACCTGAGATTGACCTTGCCGTCTCCGGCGGTGGCGGTCAGCCCGGAGGGAGCCTGCGGTGACGGCGGCATGGGCTTCGCCGACGCCGTGGCGGTGGGTGCGCTCTCGGCACCGGCGTTCGAGGCCGCCACCCGGAACTGGTACGTGTGCCCGTTGGTCAGGTATTCCATCGCCTGCGACGTCGCGGTGGTGGGATACGGCGTCCGCTGCCAGGACTGACCGTTCGTGGCGTCGCGGTAGTACACGACGTACTCCACGTTCGCCGTCGGGCTGGCGGCCCAGGCCAGGGTGGCCCGACCGTTGCCGGCCGTGGCGGTCAGGTTGGTCGGCGGCGCGGGCACGCTGTATCGCGCCGTGACCTGGATCGATGCCGAGGTCGGCCCCTCACCGCCGGCGGTGAGCCCGGCCACCTTGTACTCGTAGACGTGGGCGTGCTGGAGGTACTCCATGGTGATCGACGTCTCGGCGGTCAGGTATTCCACCCTGGTGAAGGTGGTCTGGCCGGCGGTGACGTCACGCCAGTAGATCGCGGAGTAGGCACCCGCCGCGGGTGCGTCCCAGCTGAGTCCGATCTTGCCGTCGCCCGCGGTGGCACCCCGGAGGTTGGTGGGTGCCGAGGGCGCCGCGATCCTGGCAGTGGCCCGAGCCGCCGCACTGGACGGGCCCTCGCCGCCGGCATTCGTCGCGGCCACCTTGAACTCGTACACGTGCCCGTTGGTCAGGTACTGGGCAAGCGCGGTGGTGCCCTCGGTGACCGGCAGCGGCCACTTGGTGAAGGTCGACTCGCCGGCGGTCACGTCCCGCTGGTAGATCACGAACCACACATTCGGGCCCGGCGCCTGCCAACTCAGCCCGATAGTGCCGTCGGCCCGCGCGGTGGCGGTGAGGTTGTTCGTCACTGCCGGCTTCGGCGGTACGGGGGTGACCCGGACGGTGTTGCTTGCCGTGCCCTCACCGGCCTGGTTCGTCGCGGCGACCTTGAACTCGTACTCGTGCCCGTTCACCAGGAGGGTGGCCGTCGCGCTGGTGCCCGTGGTCACCGGGTAGGGCCACGCGGTGAACGTCGTCTCCCCTGCCGTCACGTCCCGCTGGTACACCCGGTGCCAGACGTTCGGCTCGCCGGCGGTCCAGTTGAGGGTCACCTGGGCGTCACCTGCGGTCGCGGTCAGCCCGGACGGCGCCCGCGGCAACTGGTAGCCGGCGGTCGCACGGGCGGTGTTCGATGCGCTGGACTTGCCCGCGTAGTTGCTGGCGACCACCCGGAACTCGTACTCGTGCGCATGGGTCAGGTATTCGGCCACCGCACTGGTGCCCTCGGTGACCGGGTACGGCCAGGCGGTGAACGTCTGCTCTCCGGCGGTCACGTCCCGCTGGTAGATCTCGTGCCATACCGGGCTGGCGGGCGACGCCCAGGCCAGCTTGACCGTTCCGTCGGACTGCGCGGTGGCGCTCAGGCCACTCGGGGCCGCCGGCACCGGGTGTGTCGACGTCGCACGGGCCAGGCCGGAGGCCGCGGACTCGCCTCCCTGGTTGGTGGCGGTCACCTTGAACTCGTACTCGTGCCCGTGGGTGAGGTACTGAGCCACCGCGGTCGTGCCCTCGGCCACCGGCAACGGCCACGCGGTGAACTGCGTCTCCGCGGCGGTGACATCCCGCTGGTACACCCGGTACCAGACCTGACCGGCCTGGCCGGTCGGAGCTGTCCAGGACAGCTTGATCGAGCCGTCGGCCTGGGCCACAGCGGTCAAACCGGACGGCGCACCCGGCAGGGCGTAGCTGGCGGTGGCGCGCGCCAGGTTCGACGGAGGCGACTCCCCACCCAGGTTGGTGGCAACGACCTTGAACTCGTACTCGTGGCCCGAATCGAGGTACTGAGCCACCACTGAGGTGCCTGCGGAGACCGGGAACGGCCAGACGGTGAACTGCGCCTCGCCGGCCGTGACATCCCGCTGGTACACCCGATGCCAGACCTGACCGGCAGGGGCCGTCCAGGACAGCTTGATGGTGCCGTCGGCCTGGGCGAGGGCGGTCAGGCCGGTCGGCGCAGCCGGCACGGCGTAGACCGCAGTCGCGCGGACCAGGCTCGATGTCGCACCTGGCCCCGCACCGCCCACCGCCCGGACCCGGAACTCGTACACATCTCCGTTGACCAGTTGTGTAACGGTGAGGTTGGTCTTCGACCCGTTCGGGTGGGCGACCGGGGAGAACTCGGTCTCTCCGGCCGTGACGTTGCGCTTTTCCACCTCGTAGTACCAGGCCAGATCGACGGCACCCCAGGTCAGGCGCACGTCGCCGACCGTGCCGGCGGTCGCGGTCAGGTTGCCGGGCGCTGCGGGCGGTGGCACCGAGGCCGTCGCCGAGGCCACCGCCGAGGCAGTGCCTTCGCCAACCGCGTTCTCTGCCCTGATCTGGTACTGGTACACACGCTGATTCCGCAGCCCGGTCAGATCTATCGAGGTCTGGGCCGTCGACTGCGGCAACCGCGCCCACTGCATCTGCCCGGCCGTCGTGTCCTTCTGGTAGACCCAGTACTTGAGGTTGGCCCCCGACGGGGCGGTCCAGGAGAGCCGGACGCCGCCCACCTGGTTCGCGACAGCCGCCAGGTTGCCGGGTGCCGACGGAAGTTGGGACTGGTCCGGTTGCGGGCGCGGCCAGTCCACCTCGATGAACCGCGGGCGGTAGATCGAGGCGTCATCCAGATTGTCCTGGAAGTTCAGGCTGTTGACGTTGTAGGAGATCAGCAGCTTTCCGTCACGCGCCAACTCCTGGTGCAGGTCCGCGTCATAGACCATGATCGGCCGGCTGTCGTTGACCTCGGGCGCGCGGGCCAACTCGATCGGCCCGCCGAAGGGCCCGGTCAGGGCACTCGCCGTGTAGGCGACCACAGCGGAGTTGAAGGGCAGGTGCCCCTCGACAGTGACCAGGAGGTAACGCCCATCGATCTTGTGTACGGCGAAGGCCGTGCCGACACCGCTGGCGATCCGCGTCGAGGCGCCCTCCTGGCTGGACCAGCCCGAGCCCGTCCAGAATTGCCACTGCCCGGCCAGGCCACCCTCGGGCACCCTGGCCAGGTGCACGAACTTCATGTCCTGCGCGTGCTCTGATCCGTAGATGTAGGTGAACCCGCCCTCATTGACGAGCTCCTGCCCCCAGGTGATCGACGCGCCCAGCGGCAGTTGCTGGACGCTCTGCACGGACAGCGCGGGAAGGGACAACGTGACAAGCGCGGAGCCGGTGGGCTTGACATCCAACGCACCCGGGCCGGTCGACGCGTAGTTGTTGACCAGGACCCGCACGGTGGAGCCGTCGACTATCGCGTCGGCCACCCAGCAGCCGAGCCCCACGCTGTCGTCACACATGAACGATGTGGGCTCCGTCGGCGTGCCGCCGTAGCGGGTTTCGACAAGCCCGCTGTCGTCCTGCACCACCAGAGCGTTGTGGATCATCGCGCTGGGCGGGCGGGAGCCATCCCCGTTCACAGTGCCGAGGTAGGTGTCCGAGAAGAGCCAGGCCACCCGCCCGTCGGGCAGTGCCACGGAAACGGTGCGGTCACCACCGGTCCAGTGGCGGCCCGCCGAGTTGCCGTAGGCAGTCCACATCGCGTTGGCCCCGGCTGCCGACATCGGCGCGACGGTCGACACGGCCCGGGCCGGCGCCGCTGCCGTCAGCATCAGCACGAGGCTCGCCACCACCGACGCGGCGGACACCCCTCGCCCCAGGCCACCGCGCGTCCAGCCGCGGCGTCGACGACCGGTCAACCGACGACGCCAGGCTTGGGAACCACGTCCGGATGCGAAGGGCGGCATCAGGTCTCCTAGATCAGGGCACGGCAGTGCGACCGCTCCCGGGATGGGAGACGACGTGAGGCGGGAACAGGAAGACGTTGGTCCATGATGGACAGTGATCTTTCTAGGGCCATCGTAACTGTCGACGCCGGACGTAGCTGCCCCGTTTACCTGGCTCTTTTGCGGACACCTGGGCAACGCGCCCGGGATTGACGGGGATCGGCTACTTGCCTCGTTAGCCGGAAGTGGACGGCTTGCAGCCGACATAAGCCGGCGAACGGGACGCTCAGGTCACAGCGCGCCCCATGACAATTCGTGTGCCACCAATCCGTCCGGGTCCGGCTGTTGTGGTCGATAAATGGCACCCGCCCTCCTGCTGGGCTATCCGCGCGGTGTGGCGCTCTCCGTGCCGGCGGGGTGGTGGGTCGGTTCGCCAACGAGTCGCCCCCTGCCCCGCGACAGGGGGCAGGGGGCTCGGCGTATCCCCGGCTCGGTCGCCGCCGTACCTCAGGCGGACGACCCGGCCGGCGCGGGCGTCTGCGCACCCGAACGCGGCGCGTCCGCCTCACTCTCGTCGCCGTGCTCGTCCAGCATGGTGGCCTCGTCGAACGGGTCGTCGCCGCGCATGACGCCGAGCGCCCGATCCCTGTCGAACTCGCCGGTCCACGTGCCGACCAACACGGTCGCCACCGCGTTGCCGGCGAAGTTGGTAAGCGCCCGCGCCTCCGACATGAACCGGTCGATGCCCACGATCAGCCCGACCCCGTCCACCAGGTCCGGCCGGTGCGACTGAAGGCCACCGGCCAGGGTCGCGATGCCGGCGCCGGTCACGCCCGCCGCACCCTTCGACGCGATGATCATGAACAGCAGCAGCGAGATCTGCTCGCCGATGGAGAGCGGGTTGCCGAGCGCGTCGGCGATGAACAGCGACGCCATGGTCAGGTAGATCGCCGTGCCGTCCAGGTTGAACGAGTAGCCGGTCGGCACCGTGATGCCCACCACCGGCTTGCTCACCCCGAAGTGTTCCATCTTCGCGATCAGCCGGGGCAGCGCCGACTCCGACGACGAGGTCGACAGGATCAGCAGGAACTCCCGGCCCAGGTAACGCAGCAGCGAGAAGATCGAGATCCGGGCCACGAACCAGAGCAGCGCGCCGAGGAACACCAGCACGAAGATCAGGCAGGTCGCGTAGAAGCCCAGCATGATCTGCGCGAGGCTCTTGAGGGCGTCCACGCCGGTCGCCCCGACCACGGCGGCCATCGCACCGAACGCGCCGACCGGCGCCAGCCACATGATCATGGCGAGGACCTTGAACACCACCCGCTGGATGACGGCGATCGCGCCGAGCACCGGCTCACCGCGCCGGCCCATGGCCTGCACCGCGAAGCCGACAAGCAGGGCCACCAGCAGCGTCTGGAGCACCTCGCCCTCGGTGAGCGCGGAGAGCATCGTGGTCGGGATGATGCCGAGCAGGAACTCCGCCGTACCGGCGGCTTCGTCGCCGGCGGCGGCCTTGCCCGCGCCCGCGAGGTCCGCGCCCAGGTTCAGGCCGGAGCCGGGGTGGATGAGGTTGCCGACCACCAGGCCGATGGCGAGCGCGACTGTCGACATGGTGAGGAAGTAGCCGAGGGCGAGGCCGCCGACCTTGCCGACCTTCGCGGCCTGCCGGACGGAGCCGACGCCGAGCACGATAGTGCAGAAGATGACCGGGCTGATCATCATCTTGATCAGGTTGACGAAGCCGGTGCCGATCGGCTTGAGTTCCTTGCCGAAATCGGGGGCGACCAGGCCAACCACGATGCCGGCGAGCACGGCCACGATGACGGCCAGGTAGAGGTAACGGGTACGGTCCCGGCGGACCGCCGGTGCCGGTGTGGTGGCGGATGCGGTGGTGTCCATGCCGACAATGTGAAGCGCATCTCACCCGTTGACAGCCTTGCGGTCATTCTGTTCACCGCGAACGACAACGGCAGCGACGCACGAAGGAGGTGGTGGAAGGTGGCCCGACGGCAGTGGAGCATCGCGGGGCAGCTCTTCGCCCTCCAGGCGATGGTGGTGACGCTGCTCGTGCTGGCCGGAGCGGCGGGCGCGTTCTGGCTGGCCCGCAGCGACTCCCGCCAGGCCGCCCAGGAGGAGGTACTCGCTGTCGCGCAGACCGTGGCCGGCTCCCCCGACGTCCGCGCGGCCCTCACCACAGCCGACCCGACCAGCATCCTGCAGCCGTACGCCGAATCGACCCGCGAGGCGACGGGCACCGACTTCGTGGTGGTGATGGCCCCCGACCGCACCCGGTACTCCCACCCCACTCGGGAGCGGATCGGCGAGCCGTTCGTCGGCGACATCGGGCCCGCCCTGGCCGGCCGTCCGTTCACCACCACGAACGTCGGGACGCTCGGCGAGTCGGTGCGCGCTGTCGTTCCCGTGTACGACGAGCAGCGGCGGATCGTCGGCCTGGTCTCGGTGGGCATCAGGACCCGCGCGATCGACCGTAAGTTGCTCGGCCAGCTGCCGGTGCTGCTGGGCGTCGCCGCACCGGCGCTCGCGCTCGCCGCCACCGGCTCCTGGCTACTCAGCCGCCGCCTGCGCCGCCAGACACACGGTCTCGGTCCGGCGCAGATGACCCGGATGTACGAGTACTACGACGCGGTCCTGCACTCGGTGCGCGAGGGTCTGGTGGTGCTGACCACCGACCGGCAGGTGGCGCTTGTCAACGACGAGGGCCGCCGCCTGCTGGGGCTCGACGCGGACGCGCCGGTCATCGACCAGCCGGTCGCCGGGATCGACCTGCCGCCCGCGGTGGCCGAGCTGCTCGACTCCGGGCGCGACGCCCGCGACGAGCCGATCCTCGCCGGTGACCGGGTGCTTGTCGCCAATCAGCGGACCACCCGTTTCGAGGGCGCGGTGCTCGGCACCGTGTTGACCCTGCGCGACCAGACCGAGCTGCGCACCCTGGCCAGCGAGCTGGACTCGGTGCGCGCGCTGACCGAGGCGTTGCAGGCGCAGACCCACGAGTCGGCCAACCGGCTGCACACGGTGCTGACGCTCGTGGAGTTGGGCCGCCCCGACGAGGCCGTCCGGCTCGGCACCCGGGACCTGGCCCTCGCCCAGCAACTGACCGACCAGGTGGTCGGCGCGGTGACCGAACCGGCCCTCGCCGCGCTGCTGCTCGGCAAGTCGGCACAGGCCGGCGAGCGTGGGGTGGACCTGGTCGTCGAGCCGGACTGCCGCCTCGACGACAGTCCACTGCCGACCAGCGACCTGCTCACCGTCGTCGGCAACCTGGTCGACAACGCCCTGGAGGCGGTGGCGGGCACGCCCGCGCCACGGCAGGTACGGGTCTTCGTCGGCGAGGTCGACGACGAGTTGCTGGTC
Organism: Micromonospora sp. NPDC049047; assembly: GCF_040649135.1. Classification (NCBI taxonomy): domain Bacteria; kingdom Bacillati; phylum Actinomycetota; class Actinomycetes; order Micromonosporales; family Micromonosporaceae; genus Micromonospora; species Micromonospora sp. NPDC049047. The sequence goes on along the minus strand of NZ_JBEZEY010000020.1, from coordinate 101,330 downwards.
CGGGTGGCCGACAGCGGCCCCGGGCTGGCCCCGGAACGGGTGGCCGACGCGTTCCGGCGCGGCTGGTCCACCAAGAGCACCGGCCGGGGCCTCGGGCTGGCGCTGGTCGGGCAGGTGGTCCGGCGGCACGGCGGCAGCTACGACGTGAGCCGCTCGGACGACGGCGGCAGCCTGTTCACAGTCCGTCTGCCGAGTGGAGGTGAGCGCTAGTGACCGGAATCCGGGTGCTCGTCGTCGAGGACGAGCCGCTGCTCGCCGAGGCGCATGCCGCGTACACCGAGCGGGTTCCCGGTTTCGTGGTGGTCGGGATGGCGCACACCGCGCGGGCGGCGATGGCGGCCCTGCGCGCCAACGACGGCGGCGACGTGGACCTCGTACTCCTTGATTTTCGGCTGCCCGACCTGCCCGGCCTGGACGTCTGCCGGGCGCTGCGGGCGGCCGGCAGCAGCGTCGACGTGCTGGCGGTGACCTCCGCCCGGGACCTGGCGGTGGTGCGTACCGCGGTGTCCCTCGGGGTGACCCACTACCTGCTCAAACCGTTCACGTTCGCGGCGTTCCGCGACAAGCTGGAACGCTACGCCGACTACCGCGCCCAGGCGCTCGCCGACGGTGAGGTGGCCGCCCAGCACGACGTGGACCGGATGTTCGCCACCCTGCGCGGCACCGCCGGAAACAGCCTGCCCAAGGGGCTCGACGCGCAGACCCTCAATCGGGTACGCGGGGCGCTGGCCGACGGATCCGACCCGCGGGCGGGGTTGTCCGCGACCGAGGTGAGCGCGGCGACCGGCATCTCCCGGGTGACCGCCCGCCGCTACCTGGAGTATCTGGTCACCATCGACCGCGCCGTCCGCACCCCCCGCTACGGCACCCCCGGCCGCCCCGAGGTCGAGTACCGTCCGCGCTGAGCCCCCTACCCCGTCGATCATGGAGTTGTGGTGCCTGACGAATGGTGCGTTCAGGAACTTATCGACCGCCACAACTCCATGATCGACGGCGTGGGCCGGGAACCCGGTGGCGGGGTGAAGATCCGTTGTTAGACTTGGCGCGTTGGGTTAGCGGTACGACAAGGGAGACCAGACATGGCGGGTGACGACGACATCTCCGGGTGAGACCGGACATGTTCGGCCATCGGTTCGGCGCGTGTAGGCGCCGCCACCGTGGCCATGCCGTCGTTCCCCAGGTCCCCGTGTCGTCGGGCGGCTTAGGCACGCCCACCCCACCCTCTGAGGTCACTCGCATGTCTGATGCGTTCATTGTCTGCTCGAACCTGTCCTTCTCCTGGCCGGACGACACCCCGGTCTTCTCGGAGCTGTCCTTCACCGTCCCGGGCGGTCGCACCGGGCTCGTCGCGCCCAACGGCGCCGGCAAGAGCACCCTGCTGCGGCTGATCGCCGGGGAACTGCGACCCACCGGCGGCAGCGTCACCGTCGACGGACTGCTCGGCAACCTCCCGCAGACCCTCCCGCTCGCCGGCGACCTGACCGTGGCGCAGGTGCTCGGCGTCGCCGAGCGGATCGCGGCGCTGCACGCCATCGAGGCCGGCGACGCCAGCGAGGCGCACTTCGCCACCATCGGCGACGACTGGGACATCGAGGAGCGCACCGGCGCCGAACTGGACCGGCTCGGCCTCGGCGACCTGGAACTCGACAGACGACTGCACACCCTCAGCGGCGGCCAGGTGGTCTCCCTCGGGCTGGCGGCGCAGCTGCTGCGCCGCCCGGACGTACTGCTGCTGGACGAGCCGACGAACAACCTGGACCTGGCGGCCCGGCACAAGCTCTACGACGTGCTCACCGACTGGTCGGGGTGCCTGCTGCTGGTCAGCCACGACCGGGAGCTGCTGGACCGGATGGACCGCATCGCCGAGCTGGAACGAGGCGAGATCAACTGGTACGGGGGCAACTTCACCGCGTACACCGAGGCGGTGCAGGCGGCGCGGGAGGTGGCCGAGAGCAACCTGCGCAACGCCGAGCAGGAGGTCAAGCGGGAGAAGCGGGAGATGCAGCAGGCTCGCGAGCGTGCCGACCGGCGGGCCAGCAACGCCGCCAAGAATCTGAAGAACGCCGGTCTGGCCCGGATCGTCGCCGGTGGGCTCAAGCGCAGCGCGCAGGAGTCGGCGGGAAAGGCGCAGGAAACGCACGCCGGCCGGCTCGGTCAGGCCAGGGCCCGACTCGACGAGGCCGGGCGGGCGGTCCGCGACGAGGACCGGATCACAGTGGATCTGCCGGACACCACCGTCCCGGGCGGGCGCACTGTCTTCTCCGGCCAGGGGATGCGGGCCCGCTTCGACGACCGGGAGCTGTTCGGCGGCGACGGCGCTGACCTGGTGATCCGAGGGCCGGAACGGATCGCGCTCACCGGGGCGAACGGCGCCGGCAAGTCGACACTGCTGCGCCTGATCAACGGCGACCTCGAACCGTCCGGTGGCGAGCTGAAGCGCGGCGACGGGCGGATCGCGTACCTGTCGCAGCGGCTGGACCTGCTGGACCTCGACCGCTCGGTGGCGGAGAACTTCGCCGCGTACGCGCCGAGCCTGCCGGACGCCAAGCGGATGAACCTGCTGGCCCGGTTCCTGTTCCGGGGCAGCCGGGTCAACCTGCCGGTCGGGGTGCTCTCCGGCGGGGAGCGGCTGCGCGCCACGCTCGCGTGTGTGCTCTGCGCCGAGCCGGCGCCGCAACTGCTGCTGCTCGACGAGCCGACGAACAACCTGGACCTGGTCAGCGTCGCCCAACTGGAGAGCGCGCTGTCCGCGTACCAGGGTGCGTTCGTGGTGGTCAGCCACGACGAACGGTTCCTCGCCGAGATCGGCGTGCAGCGCTGGCTGCGGTTGGCCGACGGCCAACTGCGGGAGATCAGCGCCCCCGACCGGGCCTGAGCCGCAAGCCCCCCACCAGCTCCGTCGATCATGGAGTTGTGGTGCCCGTTAAGCGCAACGATGGGCGCTTTGTCACCCACCACAACTCCATGATCGACGAGGCGCGCCGGCGGCGACGGGCCGGGGCCGTGGCCTGGTCAGCCCACGTTGGCAGGGCCGAGGACGCTCTTGAGGTCGCCCATGAGCGCTGTGGTCGCCGCCACCCGGAACGGACCCAGCCGCAGGGTGGTGGTACGGCCGCCGTTGAGCAGCTTGACGTGCACCTCGGTGTCGCCGGGGTGCAGCACAAGCGTTTCCTTGAGCTTCTCCATCAGCGGCGGCGTGCAGCGGTGCACCGGGATGGTGAGGGTGACCGGCTTGTTGGTGGCGCTGGTGCTGACGTCCGGCATGGACATGTCCATCGCCATGATGCGCGGGGTGTCGTCGCGGCGGTCCACCCGGCCCTTGACCACCACGATGGCGTCCTCGGCGATGTACTGCCCGATCACCTCGTAGGTGTTGGGGAAGAACAGCGTCTCCACACCACCGGCCAGGTCCTCCAGGGTGGCCGACGCCCAGGCGCGGCCCTGCTTGGTGACCCGGCGCTGCACCCCGGAGAGGATGCCGGCCAGGGTGACGACAGCCCCGTCGGGCACCGCGCCGTCCTCGGCGAGGGACGCGATGGTGGTGTCGGCCGCCGCGCCGAGGATGTGCTCCAGGCCGAACAGCGGGTGGTCGGAGACGTACAGGCCGAGCATCTCCCGCTCGAACGCCAACTTGTCGCGCTTGTCCCACTCGCTGTCGCCGATGGTCGGCATCACCGTGGTGCTGCCGGTGTCGGCGTCACCGAAGCCCGCGCCGAACAGGTCGTACTGGCCGACCGCCTCCTTGCGCTTGACATCGGCGTACGCGTCGATGGCGTCGGCGTGCACCGCGAGCAGCCCCTTGCGGGGATGGTTGAGCGAGTCGAACGCGCCCGCCTTGATCAGCGATTCGATCGTCTTCTTGTTGCAGACCACCGCGTCCACCTTGGACAGGAAGTCGTAGAAGTCGGTGTAGTCGCCCTTCTCCTGGCGGCACCGCATGATCGAGGCGACCACGTTCGCGCCGACGTTGCGCACAGCGGCCAGGCCGAAGCGGATGTCCTTACCGACCGGGGTGAACGGCCCGGCCGAGGTGTTCACGTCCGGTGGCAGCACCTGGATGCGCATCCGGCGGCACTCGGACAGGTAGAGCGCCATCTTGTCCTTGTCGTCGCCGACACTGGTGAGCAGCCCGGCCATGTACTCCGCCGGGTAGTGCGCCTTCAGGTACGCCGTCCAGTAGGAGACCAGACCGTACGCGGCGGAGTGCGCCTTGTTGAAGGCGTAGCCGGCGAAGGGCACCAGGACGTCCCACACCGCCTGGATCGCCTCGTCGGAGTAGCCGCGCTCGCGGCAGCCGTCCCGGAACGGGATGAACTCCTTGTCGAGGATCTCCTTCTTCTTCTTACCCATGGCCCGACGCAGCAGGTCCGCCTGACCGAGGGTGTAACCGGCGAGGATCTGCGCGGCGCGCTGCACCTGCTCCTGGTAGACGATCAGGCCGTGGGTGGGTGCCAGGATCTCCCGCAGCGGCTCCTCCAGCTCCGGGTGGATCGGGGTGATCTCCTGGAGGCCGTTCTTGCGCAGCGCGTAGTTGGTGTGCGAGTCGACGCCCATCGGACCGGGCCGGTACAGGGCCAGGACGGCGGAGATGTCCTCGAAGTTGTCAGGCTTCATCAACCGCAGCAGCGAGCGCATCGGCCCACCGTCGAGCTGGAACACGCCAAGGGTGTCACCGCGGGCCAGCAGCTCGTACGCGGCCGGGTCGTCCAGCGGTAGGGCCAGCAGGTCGAGCTTCAAACCGTGGTTCAGCTCGATGTTCTTGACGGCGTCGTCGATGATCGTCAGGTTGCGCAGGCCGAGGAAGTCCATCTTCAACAGCCCGAGCGACTCGCACGTCGGGTAGTCGAACTGCGTGATGATCGCCCCGTCGGCGTCCCGGCGCATCAACGGGATGTGCTCGATGATCGGCTCGGCGGACATGATGACGCCGGCGGCGTGCACACCTGTCTGCCGGATCAGCCCCTCGATGCCCTTCGCGGTGTCGATCACCTTGCGGACGTCCGGGTCGGAGTCGTACAGGCCGCGGATCTCGCCGGCCTCGGCGTAGCGGGGGTGCTTGGCGTCGAAGATGCCGGTGAGCGGGATGTCCTTGCCCATCACCGCCGGCGGCATCGCCTTGGTGATCCGGTCGCCGACCGCGTACGGGAAACCGAGCACCCGAGCCGAGTCCTTGATCGCGGCCTTCGCCTTGATCGTGCCGAAGGTGGCGATCTGGGCGACCTTGTCCTCACCCCACTTGTCGGTGACGTACTTGATCACCTCACCGCGCCGACGCTCGTCGAAGTCGATGTCGACATCCGGCATCGAGACCCGCTCGGGATTCAGGAACCGCTCGAAGATCAGACCGTGCTGGATCGGGTCGAGGTCGGTGATGCCCAGCGCGTACGCGACGAGCGAGCCGGCGGCCGAACCACGGCCCGGACCCACCGAGATGCCCTGGCTCTTGGCCCACTGGATGAAGTCGGCGACCACGAGGAAGTACGACGGGAAGCCCATCTGGTTGATGACGCCCAGCTCGTACTCGGCCTGGACGACGTGCCCCTCCGGGATGCCGTTCGGGTAGCGGCGGCCCAGCCCGGCGAAGGTCTCCTTGCGGAACCAGGACTCCTCGGTCTCCCCCTCGGGCACCGGGAAGCGCGGCATCAGGTTGTGGAACTCGAACATGCCCTTCGGGTCGACCTTCTCGGCGACCAGCAGGGTGTTGCGGCAGCCCTGCTGCCACAGCTCGGAGGAGTCGACAGCGCGCATCTGGTCGGCGCTCTTGACGAAGTAGCCGCCACCCTCGAACCGGAACCGGTTGGGGTCGTCGATGTTGCTGCCGGTCTGCACGCAGAGCAGCACGTCGTGCGCGGTGGCCTGCGCCTCGTGGGTGTAGTGCGAGTCGTTGGTGACGACCGGTGGGATGTCCAGCTTGCGGGCGATCTCGGTGAGCCCCTCACGGACCCGGCTCTCGATGGAGAGGCCGTGATCCATGATCTCCAGGAAGTAGTTGTCCTTGCCGAAGATGTCCTGGTAGCTCGCCGCGACCTTGAGCGCCTCGTCGAACTGACCCAGCCGCAGCCGGGTCTGCACCGCCCCGGACGGGCAACCGGTGGTCGCCATGATCCCCTCGGCGTGCTCGGCGATCAGCTCCATGTCCATCCGGGGCCACTTGACGTAGTGCCCCTCCATGGACGCCCGCGAGTTGAGGGTGAACAGGTTCTTCAGGCCACGCGCGTTCTTCGCCCACATGGTCTTGTGGGTGATCGCGCCGTTACCGGAGACGTCGTCGCTCTTCTGCTCCGGCCGACCCCACTTGACCCGCGCCTTGTGATAGCGCGACTCCGGCGCCACGTACGCCTCGACGCCCAGGATCGGGGTGATCCCGGCGGCCATCGCCTGGTTGTAGAAGTCGTTCGCGCCGTGCATGTTGCCGTGGTCGGTGATCGCCACCGCCGGCATGCCCAGCCGGTTGGCCTCGGCGAACAGGTCCTTCAACCGGGCCGCTCCGTCGAGCATCGAGTATTCGGTGTGCACGTGCAGATGCGCGAACGAATCGGCCATGCCTGGCGCCCCCCGGCGGTGTGGATCTTGGTGGTCGGAGCCGACCGGGACCTACCCTACCGAGGTGATCTCGGCGGCTCCACCGTCCGCGCCGACGGTCGTGGCCCTCGTCTCGTCCAGCGATCTTCACGACCGCTCCCGGCTCGCCGGCACGAACCCGCGGGCGGCTCCGCGGCCCTGACGGCAGACGTTCGGCCATGATCGATTAGGGTGCGACCCTGGCGACGTGGCAGCGCACCTACGGCGGTACGGGTGGCAGGGGCCGCGTCCGTCGCGCCCGGTCGCATGTTCGGCGAACTGCGCTGAGGAGCGGCAATGAGCGGTTGGGACATTTCGGTCCATGCGGCATATGCGGGCGGGCTCGCCACGCGCGTGGCGGAGCTACGGAGACGCTTCCCGGACGCTCTGCTGACATGTGACCTCCACGACGAGCGTCCCGGCCCCGAACTCATCTGTTGGGACGGGCATCCGCAGGAGATCTGGGTGTGGATCTTCGAGCCCGATGAACCGGCGGGAGCGCGACGTGCCCAGAACCGGCTGGAGCAACTCCTCGCGAATCCGTACGAGTTGGTCCGCATCGTGGACAAGCCCGTGGTGGCCGGTCCCAACGGCATCTTCGAGCAGGACTGCGTCACGGCGTCCAGCTTCATCGACGTGGACGGGCGGATCGAGGTCCGCAGCGGCCCTGACGACGGCATCCAGCTGTACCGGGCGTTCGGCATCGACCGCGAGGATGACTTCGAGGAACGAGTGGCCATCAACCTGGCGCTCGGTGACGCCTTCGAGGCGGACCGCGACTCCCGAAAGGCACTGGGTTTCCAGGACGAAAGCGAAGACGCTGCCGACCAGCCGTCCTCGCCCAGGGCCAACTCGGATGGCCGGCCCTGGAAACGGCCGGAAAGCGTCGACCTCCTGCTCACCATCGACCTCCCCGACGGCGACAAGGAGAAGGGACGCGTCGTCCAGGAATGGTTCGAATCAGCTCGGAACTTCTTTGCCGAACTCCTGCCATCCGATGCGCTCGCCGGGGCAGCTCGCGGAGGCACCTGTGGGATCGAGGCGGTCATCGGGGCGGCGGACGGCGACGAGCAGCGCTCATGGCAACTCCCCTCCTTCAGCGACGAGGAATGGCAGTCGTTCGTCGGGCAGGTCGACTGGCGGACGCACGACTTCCAGTACCTGCGTGTCGGTTCCGCCGACGGTCAAGGGACCCCTGGGGTGGCTGTGCTCGACGAGGGGTCACTCGGTGTGGAGTTCTGGCAGTACCCGATGGACGGCCGGCGACGGGCGGTCCTCGGGATCACGCTGCCCCGGGCCGTCTTCCTCAGGTTCAGCGAGCGGGCGCACGCGTTGTTGCGTCGGGCCGCCGAGCACGGTGCGCTTTTCGGCATGGTCGGCATCAGCTACGGCACGAGTTTGATGACCGGCCTTGAGTACGCGCTTTACCTGCACCCGTGGGAGACGGTGCGGTCCGTGGAGCATACCCTGCGCGGTTATTCATGGATCACCATCATCTCGGAACCAGTCGCACAGCGCCTGGGTGGCGCCGAACGACTGCGCAGGACCGGCGCGTTCGTGCGGGTCGACCACCTCGCCGGTGGCGGCTGGTGGCTGCAGGCAGCGGAGACCTTCGATGACTACACCGACGTCGCAGCCGAGCAGGTCTACTCGGTGCTGCGCCCGGCACTGCCCGAGGGCACCTACCCGTCCACCTTCAAGGACGAGTGGCGCGACTGAGCGCGGTCACGGCATGTCAACTCTCGATCATCTGGGCAGGACTCCGCGGACGGCCTCGGTGGCCTGGCACACCACTTCGGGCCAGGGCTTCACCACTCCTCCTCCGGGAAGTGGGTCGAACCGAGGAACAATCCTTCATTCAGCAGAATTAGCTGATACTCACCAGATCCCTTCATGGCTTCGTAGAGACGGACCGCAATTGACTTTCCGGCCACATCATCGGCCGAGTCGACGATGATCTCGTAGGGATGACTCTGGTAAGGCTCGGTGGGCTCGTCGACGCCGTTCACATCGAACTCGTCGTTCACATAGACGCGGTGATCACCCAACTCGCCCCAGAACCGGCGACTACCCTCGGGCATCTCCCGAAGGCGGACGCCCAGAGTCTCCCCCACCTCCTCAAGCAAGCGAGGCAGATCGACAGCACCCTCCACCCGACCCACCAGAATCCCGAAGTCGCTCATCGGTCACCGACCCATCCATCCACGACCTGGCAGTGCTCGACGCTGGGATCGCAAGATAGCGCTTCCTTCCGGCTTCCTGGCGGGCACCGGTCGCCTACCGCGAACCCCGCCCAGGATCCACCCCGGGCCCTCGTCCGGTCCGCACGAAGAATGCGCCTAGGCTCGCAACATGGCCAGGTACTACGACGTGCACCCGGAGAACCCGCAACCCCGGATCATCGGCCAGGTCGCCGACCTGATCCGCGGCGGTGGGCTGGTCGCCTACCCCACCGACTCCTGCTACGCGCTCGGCACCCAACTCGGCAACCAGGACGGGCTGGACCGGATCCGCCAGATCCGCCAGCTCGACGACCGGCACCACTTCACGCTCATCTGCCGGGACTTCGCGCAGCTCGGCCAGTTCGTCCAGATCAGCAACTCGGTCTTCCGCCTGGTCAAGGCGTCCACCCCGGGCAGCTACACCTTCATCCTGCCGGCCACCCGGGAGGTGCCGCGCCGGATGCTGCACCCCAAGAAGCGGACCGTCGGCGTCCGGGTGCCCCGGCACACCGTCACCCAGGCGCTGCTGGCCGAGCTGGGCGAGCCGCTGGTGTCCAGCACGCTTGTCCTGCCCGGCGACGACGAGCCGATGACCCAGGGCTGGGAGATCAAGGAACGGCTCGACCACCAGCTCGACGCGGTGCTCGACGCCGGCGACTGCGGCATGGAACCGACGACCGTGATCGACCTGTCCGGGCCCGAGCCGGAGATCCTGCGCCGGGGCGCCGGCGACGTGTCGCGCTTCGAGTAGGCGCGCCGGTCCGGGTCGGGTGCCGGACCGTACCGGGGCACAACGGCCGCACCGGTCGTACGCTCGGGGATCGGCACCGGCGAGCATTGGACACCCGGCATGCCCGACGCGAACGATATCGACGCGCTGGCCTGGTCCGCCGCACGCGGCGACCCGGCGGCTCTGGACGCCCTGCTAATCGCGGTACGCCCCGAGGTGTTGCGGCTGTGCGCCAGGTTCCTGCCCAACCGGGAGGACGCCGAGGAGGCCTGCCAGGACACCCTGCTGGCGCTGGCCAACGGCATCACCCGGTTCGAGGGACGCTCCTCGTTCCGCACCTGGCTGCACCGGCTGACCGCCAACCGGGCCCGCTCGACGTACCGCGCGCTGCGCCGCCGCTGCCGGCTGGAGGCCGGCGGGGTGCCCGTCCCGGACCGGGCCGACCCGCGGCGGACCAGCGTGGTCGCCGGCACCCGCCTCGACCTGCTCGACGCCTTCGACGCGGTCCACCCCGAGCTGGCCGAGGTGGTGGCCCTGCGCGACGTCCTGGGGCTGAGCTATCCCGAGATCGCCGCACTCATCGACGTGCCGGTGGGCACTGTGAAGTCCCGGCTGCACCTGGCCCGCCGGCAGGTGCGGCAACGGCTCGGCGTCGACCAGGGCTGAGCCGGTCGGTCGGCGGTGATGACCAGGGAGCGGGCCGCGATGATCTCGCTGCGCCGTGCCGTCACCGGTGCCGTCATCGCGGTCGCGGCCACCGTGGCGGTCACCGCCTGCGGCAGCGACGCGGTCTCGCCGCTGCCCGTCCAACCCGGCCGGCCGCCCCCGTCGACGTCAGCGTCGACACCACCGAAACCGGCGACGCCGATGACGACACCTCCGGCGACATCCCACCCCGTCGGGTCGCCGTCCCGGCCGCCGTCGACAGCCGGGCGGCCCGTGCCGATGCCGCCCACACCGACGATCGGGAGGGGTACGCCCCGAACGACTCCCCCGTCGACCGACGCGCCCGCCGCGTGTCAGGGCGCGGTCCGCTACGACCTGCCACTTGCCGAGACCGAGCTCAGCCTGTTGGGCTCGCTCTGCTTCGCCACCGGCGCGGTGCTCCGGATCCAGGGCATCGGCCCCGGCCTGGTAACTGTGGACCGTCCGGAACTGGTCAGCCAGCACTACGAGGCAGGGGTGGTGGACATCAGGTTCGTCCGCCCCGGCACTGTCGACGTCACGATCCCGCAGCCGGACCGGGCGTACACCATCACGGTGGTGGTCCGCTGACCCGGGGATGGTGCCACCGGTCACCGGCTCATGATTCTCCGCCACCGGGACAGCTACACACCTGCGGCGGCCGGGCGCGTTCAGCCGCACCTACCGCAGGCGTACGCCGGCGAGCAGAACGTCCACGAAGTCGGGTGCACCGTCCACGGGTGGCACGATCTGCGCGTACAGCAGAGCGGCGCGGCGGGGATGCCGCCCGGCGGCCTCGACGATCCGCGGCCGGCCCCGGTCGCAGCGGTAGGTCACCACTGTCCACTCGACGCCGGCCTGCCGGGTGGTGCGCGCCGCCGTGTCGGCGCAGTCCCCGTGCGTGCGTTCGGCCAGGAACCCGGCGGGTGTGGTGCGCGCGGCCACGCTGACGGAGACGCCGACGAACGCGCCGGGCACCCGGGGATCGGCGGCCCACCGGCGGGGCTGCGGCGACATCACCAGAGCCGGATCCGCTTCGCCGTCGGCGCCGTACTGACCGGCCCAGGCCGTACCGGTCGCCGACCAGCCGTCCGGCAGTGTCACGCTGAGCGGTCCGGCGGTGTACGTGCCACCACCGGGCGGCCCGGCCCCGACGCCGCCCGGCTCGGGACCCACCACCACGACGGCCGCCACCACCGCCACGGCCAGCGACAACCGGTGGCGGCGACGGGTCACCGGTACCGGTCGCGGCGACTGCCGCACCGGGTTGGTGGCCCGGTTCAGCGCGGCGTGCAGCGCTGCGGCGTCCGGGTACCGGTCGGCCGGCCGGTGGGCGGTGGCCCGCAGGAGCACCGCCGCCACCGGTGCCGGTACGCCGGCGCGCAGTCGCAGGACGCCGCCCGGTCGGGGCGGGTCGGGCGGGACGCCGTGGGGATCGGCGGCGAGCAGCCGGATGCCGAGCCGGCCGAGCCCGTACACGTCGGCGCGGGCGTCGACAATCGCGCCCGGATCGTCCTGCTCCGGTGCCATGTAGCCGGGGGTACCGGCCGGTGCGGTGAGGCCGGAGGCCGTGGCCAACGCCTTGGCGAGACCGAGGTCGGCGATCAGGACGCGCTCGGTGCCGGTGCCCGCGCCGGTGGAGTGGAACAGGATGTTGCCCGGGGTGAGATCGCGGTGGACGACGCCGTGCCGGTGCAGCACTGTCACGCCCGCGCAGACCTCGCCGAGCAGGCGCAGCGCCGTCGGGCCGGGCATCGGGCCGCTGGCCAGCCGGTCCCGCAGGCTGCCCCCGTCCGCCCAGGCCAGCACCGCGTACGGCCGGCCGTCGGGCAGTTCACCGACGGCGTGTACCCGGACCAGCCGCTCGTGCTCCAACTGCCGCAGCAGTCGGGCCTCGTCGCGGAAGCGTTCCCGGACCCGCAGGTCGTGGCTCCAGTTCTCGGCCAGGACCTTGATCGCCACGTGCGCGTCGAGCGCCGGGTCGTAGCCCAACCAGACGGTTGCGAACGAGCCGACGCCCAGCAGCCGTTCGACGGCGTAGGGCCCGATCCGCAGCGGAGCGGTCACCGTGTCACCCCCGCCGCACTGTCGGTAGGCGTTTCTCTGCACAGTAGACCGGCTCGGTCGGCAACCCGACGAACCATTGGCCACCGCGCGGTGACTAACAGGGCAGGAGACCCATCACCGAAGGAGCCACCATGAACCGTCTCTGGATCGTCCTCACCGCCACCGCCGCGCTGGCGTCCGGCACACTTACCGTCGCCGGTCCGGCCCCGGCGGCAGCGGCGGCCGGCAACACCGCGCCAGCCTCGGCGCGTGCCCCGTACGCCGCCGCGATGACCACCGAGCACGGTCACCCGCGGGTGCTCGGCGTCGGCGGCGCCGGGGTGTACCGGATCGGCGCCAGCCTGGCGGCGTTGACCGCGGCCGGGCGGATCGACTGGACCGCCCCGGGCTGCGCCGGAGTGGTGAACGCCGGCGTGGCCGGTTCCTGGGCCGGCGTGCTCCTGCTGGCCTTCCGCGACGGCCGACTGGTGGAGGTCGGCACCGCCACCGCGCCGCCGCGCTCCCCCGCCGGGGCCTCGGTTGGTATGTCCTTCGACGAGTTGGAGGCGATCTACGGATCGCGGGGCGCGCTGATCCGCAACGACGCGGGGACCGCCGAGGCGTACCTGGTCCGGTTCGGTTCGCGGGTGGAGCTGTTCACCGGGCACCCGATCCGGCCGGGTGTGGGCTACTTCCAGGTCGGTCTGGCCAGCTACGTCGAGCGGAACTTCCGGCAGGGCGGGACCTGCTGAGCAGCGTCTGGGGCGGGGCGTCCGGTGTCGACCGGGCGCCCCGTTCGCGCATGCCGCGCCAGATACGTTGTTATCGGCGTAGACAACACCGTGTGGCACACAGTATGGTGTGACACATGGTTAGCGAGGACGTTCTACGGACGCACCTGCAGGAGTTGCGTCGAGGCACCGTCGTGGTGGCCAGCCTGGTCGCGCTACGCCGACCGGACTACGGCTACGCACTACTGCAACGGCTCACCGACCACGGCTTCCCGGTGGACGCCAACACGCTCTACCCGCTGCTGCGCCGGCTGGAGGACCAGGGGCTGCTGACCAGCGAGTGGAACACCGAGGAGAACCGGCCGCGCAAGTTCTACCGGACCAGCGACGAGGGCGAGTCGATGCTGAGCCGGCTGCTCGACGACCTCGCCACCGTGCAGGCCTCCATCGCCGGGCTGATCCAAGGAGTGAACCGATGAACACCCTGACCAACCGCTACCTCGCCGCCACCCTGCGCTCGGTGCCCGCCCAGCGTCGCGACGAGATCGCCACCGAGCTGCGGGCCTCCATCGACGACATGATCGAGGGCCGGACCGACGGTGGCGCGGACCCCGCCACCGCCGAACGGGAGGTGCTCACCGAGCTGGGCAACCCCGACGTGCTGGCCGCCCGGTACGCCGACCGCCGGCTACAGCTCATCGGCCCGACCTACTACCTGCTCTGGCTGCGACTGCTGAAGCTGCTGCTCAGCTTCATCCCGGCGCTCGTCGGCACGATCGTCACAGTGGTCGAGGCGGCCGAAGGAAAGGGCTTCGGGGCCATCGGGCCGGGCATCGTCGCGGCCATACAGGTGGCCGTGCAGATCGCCTTCTGGCTCACCCTGACCTTCGCCATCATCGAGCGCACCCAGACGGCGGTGGACCTGCCGGAGTGGACTGTGGACCAACTGCCCGACGCCCCGGCGCACCGGCGCATCCCCCTCGCCGACACCATCGCATCGGTGGTCATGTTGGTGCTCACCATCGGCTACCTGCCCTTCCAGCACTACAACTCCTGGGTGCACGAGACCGACGGCGGCAACATCCCGATCCTCGACCCGGCGCTGTGGTCCTTCTGGCTGCCGGCGCTCATCGTCGTGCTGGTCGCCAGCGTGATCTTCGAGGTCGTCAAGTACCGGATCGGGCGCTGGACCTGGGCCCTGTTCGGCACCAAGCTGCTGCTCGACCTGGCGTTCACGGTGCCGGTGGCGTGGCTGGCGCTCTCCGACCGCCTGCTCAACCCGGCCCTGGCCGAGCGCCTGAGCTGGGTGGCGGAGGCGGACAACCGGCACTCCCTCGGCCTGGCCATCGCGGTGGGCGCGGTCGCGATCGTGGTCTGGGACCTGGTCGACACCGCCCGGAAGACCCGCCAGCAGACGACCTCATGAGCGACACCAGAGCAGGCGGCCCGGCGCGTACCCGCGTCGGGCCGCCGCCCGCTCACCGGACCCGCCGGCACGGGTCGCCCGCTCGACCGGCGGCGCGGGCGGCGTGGCATCGTTCCTGGATGACCGTGGCACCGCGAGACGACTGGCGCCGACCGGGCCCCACCACCCAGCAGCGCCGCAACGACCTGTGGATCGGGCTGGCGGTGACCGGGTTGGCCCTGGTCAGCCTCACCCTGGCGCGCAGCACGGGGGCGTTCCTGCTGGGCCCGCCGCCGTCCGGGCCGGAGCAGTTGTTCTGGACCGTCACGGTGACGCTGCCGCTGGTCTGGCGACGACGCTGGCCGGTCGCCACCCTGCTGGTCGTCGCCCTGGTGTTCATCGCCGCGCAGGCACGCTCGGCCCCGGAGACCCAGTTCTCCGCCTGGGCGCTGTTCTGCGCGCTCTACACCGCCGGTGCCTGGGGCACGGATCATCAGCGGGCCCGCCAGGTGCGGCTCGGCGTGATCGCCACCATGTTCGCCTGGCTGGGCATCTACTACGCCGTGATGATCGACCACATTCCCGCCGACGCCTTCGACGAGGCGGTCGGTCCGGTGCCACCCGTGCTCGCCGCCATGGTCACCGGAGTGCTTGTCAACCTGCTGACGCTCGGTTTCGCGTACTTCTTCGGAGAGACCGCCTGGGTGGCCGCGCGCCGCGAACACGAGCTGCGTACCCAGGCCGAGGACCTGCGTCGGTCGCAGGCCGAGTCCCGGGAACGGGCGGTGCTCGGCGAACGGGTCCGGATCGCCCGGGAGCTGCACGACGTGGTCGCCCACCACGTGTCGGTGATGGGAGTGCAGGCGTCCGCCTGCCGCCGGGTGTTCGACCGCGATCCCGGCAAGGCCCGCACCGCGCTCAGCGCCATCGAGCAGAGCGCCCGCACCGCTGTCGACGAGCTGCGCCGGATGCTCGGCGTGCTGCGGACCCCCGGCGCGGCCGACGCCGGGCCGCCGGCCGGCGGCGACGTCGACCGGATCGGTGAGCTGGTCGAGCGCGCTCGGGCCGCGGGCCTGACGGCAACCCTCGGGGTGTACGGCGCACCCGTCACGCTGCCCGAATCGGTCTCCCAGGCGGTGTACCGGGTCACGCAGGAGGCGGTGACCAACACCCTGAAGCACGCCGGCGCGGACCTGCTGGACGTGCGGGTCCGCTACCTGGCCCGGGAGGTGGAGGTCGACGTGACGGACAACGGGCGAGCCGGCGGCCGGGTCAACGCCGTCGGGCTGGGCCTGATCGGGATGCGCGAACGGGTAGGCGCGCACAACGGCGACCTGGAGGCCGGGCCCCGAGCCGGCGGCGGATGGCGGGTACGCGCCCGCTTCCCGCTGGCGACGGCCGAGCCGCTGGCCGACGCGGAACGGGAGCCGCACCACGACCGGGAGCCAGCCGTCGTGCGGGAGCCAGCCGTCGGCACGGGACACGCGGCATGAGCGCCACGCCAGCCCACCAGAGGTCGGGCCCGGGTCAGCCCATCCGGGTGCTGCTCGCCGACGACCAGCACCTCGTCCGCACCGGCTTCCGGGTCATCCTCGAGGTGGAGGACGACATCGAGGTGGTCGGCGAGGCCGCCGACGGTGAACGGGCCGTCGCCATGGCCCGAGCCACCCGCCCCGACGTCGTACTCATGGACGTGGAGATGCCCCGGATGGACGGCCTGGAGGCGACCCGGCAGATCACCGCCGACGGGCCCGGTGGGCCGGCGGTGCTGATCCTCACGACCTTCGACCGCGACGACTACCTGTTCGCCGCGCTGCGGGCCGGGGCCAGCGGGTTCCTGTTGAAGAACGGCACACCGGAGGAGCTGATCGAGGCGATCCAGGTGCTGGCCAGGGGCGATGGTCTGCTCGCTCCGGAGATCACCCGGAGGGTGATCTCCACATTCGCCCGACCCGGAGACCCGGCGGGCACCGCCCACCGGGGGCCGGAGGCGGACGCCGCGCTGGCCGGGCTGACACCACGGGAACGGGAGGTGCTTGTGCTCCTCGCCGCCGGATCGAGCAACGCGGAGATCGCCACCGCCATCCACCTGGGCGAGGCGACGGTGAAGACCCACGTGAGTCGGGTGCTTGCCAAACTCGGCCTGCGCGACCGGGTGCAGGCGGTGGTGTTCGCCTACGAGAACGGGGTGGTCCGGCCCGGCGGCTGAGCGCCGTCCGTCGCGCGGCGGACCCGCCGCTCACCCACCGGGCGGACGGCGGGGCCGGAGATTCGATCTAGCGTGGGTGCGTGACCAGAACGCTTCGTCTCGACGGCATCGACCGCAGCTTCGGCGACCGGCAGGTGCTCAAGAACGTGTCCTTCGAGGTGGCCGCCGGCCGGATGACCGGCTTCGTGGGCGCCAACGGCGCCGGCAAGACCACCACCATGCGAATCATCCTGGGCGTGCTCGCCTCCGACGCCGGCGAGGTGAGCTGGGGCGGTGCCCCGCTGACCCGGCAGGACCGGCGACGCTTCGGCTACATGCCGGAGGAACGCGGCCTCTACCCCAAGATGACCACTCGGGAGCAGGTGACCTACCTGGGCCGGCTGCACGGCCTGGACGCACCCGCCGCCCGGCGGGCCACCGACACCCTGCTGGACCGGGTCGGTCTCGGTGAACGCGGCGACGACCTGCTGGAGACGCTGTCGCTGGGCAACCAGCAACGCGCGCAGATCGCGGCAGCGCTTGTGCACGACCCCGAGGTGCTGGTGCTCGACGAGCCGTTCTCCGGCCTCGACCCCCTCGCCGTCGACACCGTCGTCACAGTGCTGCGGGAACGGGCCTCGGCCGGCGCACCGGTGCTCTTCTCCAGCCATCAGCTCGACGTCGTGGAACGCCTCTGCGACGACCTGGTGATCATCGGGGACGGGGTGATCCGGGCCTCCGGCAGCCGACAGCAGCTACGTGACTCGTACACAGTGCCCCGCTACGAGCTGGTGGTGGCTACCGACGCCGGTTGGGTACGCGACCAACCCGGGGTGACCCTTGTCGAGCTGGACGGCCCGCGGGTCGTCTTCGACCTACCGGCCGACGCCGACGAACAGACAGTGCTACAGGCCGCCCTGGCGCGCGGTCCGGTCCGCGCGTTCCGCCCGGTCAGCCCCTCCCTCACCGAGATCTTCCGAGAGGTCACCCAGTGAACATCACCCAGGCCACCCGGCTCGTCGCCGAACGGGAGATCCGGGTCAAGCTGCGCGACCGTACCTTCCTGTTCGGCACCCTCTTCTTCCTGCTGATCGCGGCGGCGGGCACCATCCTGCCGCCACTGCTCTCCGGTAGCCCGGACACGGTGGCGGTCACCCAGCAGGCCGCCGGGCCGCTGCGGGACGCCGGACTCGACGTCCGCGTGGTGGCCGACGACCGCGCCGCCGAGCAGGCCGTCCGCGACGGTGACGTGGACGCGGCGGTGGTCGCCGGTCCGAAGGTCCTCGCGATGGACGAGCCCCCCACCGACGTGGTCCAGGCGTTGAGCAGCTCGCCGCCGGTGCAGTTGCTCGACCCGGACGCGGTGGACCCGGTGGTGGCGTTCCTGGTGCCGTTCGTCTTCGCGTTCGTCTTCTTCATCACCTCGCAGACGTTCGGTCTGCAGATCGCGCAGAGCGTCGTCGAGGAGAAGCAGACCCGGATCGTGGAGATCCTGGTCGCGGCGGTGCCGGTGCGGGCGCTGCTGGCCGGGAAGGTGGTAGCCGGCGCCATCCTGGCGTTCGCGCAGATCGCGTTGATCGCGGTGGTGGCGGTGATCGGGCTCCAACTCGGCGACAGCGGCGGTCTGCTCTCCCTGCTCGCCCCGGCGATCGGCTGGTTCGTGCCGTTCTTCCTGCTCGGTTTCGTGCTGCTCGCGGCGATGTGGGCGGCGGCCGGGGCACTTGCCAACCGGCAGGAGGACATCTCCGCCGTCTCCACGCCGGTACAGCTCGCTGTCATGCTGCCGTTCTTCGCGGTGATCTTCCTGAACGACAACGACACAGCGATGCGGGTGCTGTCCTACCTGCCGTTCTCGTCGCCCACGGCCATGCCACTGCGGCTGTTCACCGGTGACGCGGCCGGCTGGGAGCCGTTCGTCTCGCTTGTCATCCTGCTGCTCGCCGCCGGGGCGTTCGTGCTCGCCGGGGCTCGGGTGTACGAGGGGTCGCTGCTGCGCACCAATGGCCGGACCTCCCTGCGGACCGCCTGGCGGGAGCGGGAGACGATCGGCTGAGCCGACGGTTCGGCCGCGGGCGTCGGTGTCCTGATCGGACGCCGACGCCCGTTCGGGCTCAGCGGGCGGGCGGCACCCGGTCCCAGCCGGCGGGCAGCGGCGGCGCCGACCAGGAAGGGTCCGGCTGCCACTTCGCCCACGCCGGGTCCCACCAGCGCTCGCCCGCGTCGAGCAGCGCCGCGATCCGGTCACCCTCGGCCCGGATGGCGTCGCCCATGCCCGGGTAGCGGCCCTCGACGAGACGCTGGGCGAAGATCTCCACGTCCTTCCAGACATACCGGTCGGCATCCGCGCCCCACCACAGGTCCAACTCGTGGTCGAGGGTGTCCACCCCGATGGCCGTACGCCGTACCGGGTCCTGGAGGTTGAAGTACCAGCCGGCGAAGTCGCGCCCGGGGCCGGTCCAGAAGACGTCGACGGAGTGCGCCTCGCCGGGGCGTTGCAGCATCAGCTTGCCGTGCCCGGACCAGGAGCGGTGCCCAGCGGTCTCCCACGGGTGACGCCCGCACGGGAAGACACCCGCCGTCGGGAAGCCGAACTCGGCCCCCGGTGGGAGGTAGAGGGCGAGCAGGTCGGGTGAGTCCTCGACGACGATCGTCGGGCAGCCGAACCACACCTCGCCGCGCAGCACCTCCCGCCGCACTACCGCGTCGCCCGGCGCGAACCGGTGCACCACCATTTCCGCCGGCACGTCCTCGCTCACCGAGGCAGCGTACCCGCTGGCGGGGTGCCAACCCGGCGTGGGCGCTCGGGCGGGATGAGTGGGAATTCCGGGGACGACCGTGCGACATCAGCTGTCATAGCATCCCCGGGTGACAGCTCATATCGTGCCCGAGGGCCGGTCCGCACGATCCACGAAGGAGGCCTGGTGGAGCCGATGCGCGACCCTCGGGCGGCGCTCAACCACATCACCGAGGCGCTCGTCTTCGGCTACCGATGGGACCAGCAGCGCCGGACGTTCATCCTGGTCACCGAGTTTCCGGTGCGGTCGGCGGGCAGCATCCGAGAGTTCGCCGCGTTCGTCTTCACGGACGTCGATGTCGAACGCCTGGCCGGGGACCTTCCCGCCTACCAGCGGTTTCAGGAGGCGTACGACGGTGTCGGGCCCGGCGGCATGGTCGTGCAGGACGTCCAGCAGCGCGACGTCGAGCCGGATCGGCACCAGGTAGAGCTGTGGTTCGGCGACAACTTCGGCGGCGTGGTCGTCGTCTTCGGCGCGCTGGCCGGCTACACCCGCGGGTCGACGGCCGAGCAGGTCGGGCCGCGCCAGTGGGTCTACCGGGACGTCCACACCGACGAGCGCTTCGACATCGACTTTCCGTTCCCGGCCCTGGTCGGCCCGACAGCGCGCGGCGGGGGCCGCTGACGTCCACCGGACGCCCGGCCCGGCGGACGGCAGCGGCAACCGCGCGGGTCAGGCGTCGACCGCCGCCATCACGTCGTCGCTGACGTCGAAGTTCGCGTAGACGTTCTGCACGTCGTCGCAGTCCTCCAGGACGTCGATCAGCTTGAAGATCTTGCGCGCGCCCTCCTCGTCCAGCGGGATGTTCATGCTGGGAACGAGAGACGACTCGGCCGACTCGTACTCGATGCCGGCGTCCTGCAGCGCGGTCCGCACCGGGATCAGGTCGGTCGGCTCGGACACCACCTCGTACGCCTCACCGAGGTCGTTGACCTCCTCGGCACCGGCGTCGAGGACCGCCATCATCACGTCGTCCTCGCTGGTGCCCTCCTTGGGCACGATCACCACGCCCTTGCGGGAGAACAGGTACGACACCGAGCCGGCGTCGGCGAGCGAACCGCCGTTGCGGGTCAGCGCGGTGCGCACCTCGGTGGCCGCCCGGTTGCGGTTGTCGGTGAGGCACTCGATGAGCATGGCCACGCCGTTGGGCCCGTAGCCCTCGTACATGATCGTCTGCCAGTCGGCGCCGCCAGCCTCCAGGCCGGAGCCACGCTTGACGGCGCGGTCGATGTTGTCGTTCGGCACCGAACTCTTCTTCGCCTTCTGGATGGCGTCGAAGAGCGTCGGGTTACCGGAGGGGTCGCCACCGCCGGTCCGCGCGGCCACCTCGACGTTCTTGATCAGCTTGGCGAACATCTTGCCGCGCTTGGCGTCGATGACGGCCTTCTTGTGCTTGGTCGTCGCCCACTTTGAGTGGCCGGACATCTTCTACCTCCGTTGCTACCCGCCGTCTGCATCGACCGCACCGCGCACGCCCCGCTTCCGCCGGCGCACGCGGAGGCGCCGGTCAGCCCTGGTGGAAGCCGTGGCGGGCAGATGGCCCTGCCGAATCTCCGCAATCCTACCGACGTCCCCGGGGTCGCTGTCATGCACCGCGCGCCACCGCTTTCCCCACACCCGCCCGAAACGGGCAGAAACGAGGAAAAGCGAATCAGACCGCGAAGCCGTACGACCCAGCACCGTGCACTCGACCACCGAGCGCTCGTCGCATCGGTCATCCAGCCCGGCCCGGTAGCGCTGGAACGACTCCATTCCGGGCAGCGGGCCGGGCAGGTCCGGGCCGGTCGGCCGAGCGAAGTGCTCGGGACCAGGTCACGACCTCGGCGAGCATCCTCGACAGCTCCGCCTCCCTGCCGTCACCGGGCGCGAAGCGGCCGGCGTTGCGATCACCAGGGTCGGCCCCGGAGAAGTCGAAGTCGGTGAAGATCGACAGTGCCACTCCCGTCGGCACCACCACGCAGCGCACCTCGGTCAGAATCGCCCCAAGGTGGTCGGCGGCCCGGTTGCCGCCCTGCACGCCGTAACTCAGTACCCCGGCCACCTTGTCGGCCCACTCCGCGTACAGGTAGTCGATGCCGTTCTTGAGCGCGGCCGGTATCGAGCGGTTGTAGTCCGGGGTGACGAAGACGAAGGCGTCGCAGGCGTCCACCACGGCCGCCCACCGCCGGGTGTGCGGACGCCGGTAGTCGCCGAACAGCGCGGGCACCGGCTCGTCGAGCAGCGGCAACTCCTGCTCCGCGAGGTCGACTAGCGTGACGACGGCGTCCCCTGCGCGTACCATTTCGTGCCGCTCGGCCACCTCCATCGCCCAACGGCCGATCGCGGCGCCGCGCCGGCCAGGACGGGTGCTGCCGACGATCAGACCGATCCGCAGTGGTCCTGTGCTCTGTGCGTTAGTCATGACCACGATCCTCTGGGCGACGGGACGGGCCGGGGAGACCGCGGCGAGGATGGCCTTGCCAGGGCCACCCACCGGCCGGTGCCGACTGCCAGACTGGGTCGATGATGGACGGAGAGCTGGGCGCGTTCCTGCGCAGTCGCCGCGAGGCGCGACGGCCGGCTGAGGTCGGCCTCGCCGAGGGCCCACGCCGGCGTACGCCCGGGCTGCGCCGGGCCGAGCTGGCGACGTTGGCGCAGGTCAGCGTCGAATACCTGACCCGGCTGGAGCAGGGCCGCGACACCCGCCCGTCACCGGAGATCCTCGCCGCCCTCGCCGACGCCCTGCTACTGGACAGCGCCGACCGGGCACACCTGCGGCAGCTCGCCTCGGCCCAGCACGCCCGGCAGCTCTGCTCGGGCGACCGGCCAACGGTGTCCCGCACCGTCCGGCCGACCGTCCGCGCCGTGCTCGACGCGCTGCGCGACACCCCGGCGTACGTGCTCAACCGGCTCGGCGACGTGCTGGCCTGGAACGAGCCGTTCGAGCTGGTGGCCCGCCCACTGGGTCTCCTGGACGGGTCGCGACCGAACCTGGTCTGGTACGTGCTGACCGACGCACGCGCCCGCGAGCACTACCCGCAGTGGTCGGCGCTGGCCGACCAGCAGGTCGCGGACCTGCACCTGCTGCGCCATGGCGACTCCGCCACCGACGTCTTCGCCGAGCGGCTGGCCCGCACCGTGGGCGCGCCGTTCACCGACCGGTGGCAGCGGCGACCGGTGGGCGCCACGCGTACCGGACTGTTGCGGATCCACCATCCGGCGGTGGGTCCGCTGAGCCTCAACTACGAGACGGTGGAGCTGGCCGAGGCCGACGCGCAACGGTTGGTCGTACACCTGCCCGCCGACGCCGCCACCGCCACCGCGCTGGACCGGTTGGCGGGCCGCCGCCCCGGCCACCTGCACGCGGTCGCCGGCTGACGGACCGTCACCTGGCGGTGCGGACCAGGTCCACGAAGTACGCGTGCACGCGCAGGTCACCTGTCAACTCCGGGTGGAACGAGGTGGCCAGCAGGTTGCCCTGGCGGACCGCCACGATCCGGTCGGCCGCCGGCCCGCCGGTCACCGACCCGATCACCTGAACGCCGGCACCGACCCGCTCGACCCACGGCGCCCGGATGAACACGGCGTGGAACGGCTCCCCCGGCACCCCGGTGATCTCCACCGGCGCCTCGAACGAGTCGACCTGCCGGCCGAACGCGTTACGCCGCACTGTCATGTCGATGCCGGTAAAGCCCCGCTGGTCTTGTCGCCCGTCGAGCACCTCGGCCGCCAGCATGATCATGCCCGCGCAGGAGCCGTAGACCGGCATACCGTCGGCGATGCGTTTGTCGATCGGCTCGCGCATCTCGAAGATGTCCGCGAGTTTGCTGATGGTGGTGGACTCGCCGCCGGGGACGACCAGGCCGTCCACGGCGTCCAGTTCCGCCGGACGGCGGACCGGGCGGGCGTCCGCGCCCGCCGCGGCCAGCGCCGCCAGGTGCTCCCGGACGTCCCCCTGGAGCGCGAGCACACCGATCACGGGTGCCGTCATGGTCCCCTACCTCACCAACCGCGTTCGGCCAGGCGGTGCGGCTGCGGGATCTCGTCGACGTTGATGCCGACCATGGCCTCGCCGAGACCACGGGAGACCTTCGCCAGCACGTCCGGGTCGTCGTGGAAGGTGGTGGCCTTGACGATCGCGGCGGCCCGCTGGGCCGGGTTGCCCGCCTTGAAGATGCCCGAGCCCACGAACACGCCCTCGGCGCCGAGCTGCATCATCATCGCCGCGTCGGCCGGGGTGGCGATCCCGCCGGCGGTGAACAGCACGACCGGCAGCTTGCCGGTCTCGGCGACCTCCTTGACCAGCTCGTACGGGGCCTGCAACTCCTTGGCCGCGACGTACAACTCGTCGGCCGGCAACGACGACAGCCGGGCGATCTCCTGGCGGATCTTGCGCATGTGGGTGGTGGCGTTGGAGACGTCGCCGGTGCCCGCCTCGCCCTTGGAGCGGATCATCGCGGCACCCTCGGTGATCCGGCGCAGCGCCTCGCCCAGGTTGGTCGCGCCACACACGAACGGCACGGTGAACGCCCACTTGTCGATGTGGTTCGCGTAGTCGGCCGGGGTCAGCACCTCGGACTCGTCGACGTAGTCCACGCCCAACGACTGCAGGATCCGCGCCTCCACGAAGTGGCCGATGCGGGCCTTGGCCATCACCGGGATGGAGACCGCCGCGATGATCCCGTCGATCATGTCGGGGTCACTCATCCGGGAGACCCCGCCCTGCGCCCGGATGTCGGCGGGCACCCGCTCCAGGGCCATCACCGCTACCGCGCCGGCGTCCTCAGCGATCTTGGCCTGCTCGGCGTTGACCACATCCATGATCACGCCGCCCTTGAGCATCTCGGCCATGCCACGCTTCACGCGGGCGGTGCCGACGACGGGGGCGCTACCGGTGTTCGAGGCGGTGTTTTCGGGCACGGGTCATCGCTCCTTGGACGTGCGCTGGGGGTGACGGCGAAAATGCTACGCGTGCGACAACGCCGCACCGACAGCCAATCAGACCCCCGGTGGCCTGCCCTGTGGCCCTGATCACCGGCCAGTCCGACGGGCCGCGCCGGGGGCCGGCGCGGGGGGACGGGTCAGGTGGCCGGGACGTCCGCCGGGACGGTGAGTGTCGGGTCGTCGATGTCGAAGTAACGCGGCCACTCCCGGCCCCGTCCCATCCGGAACAACCGCACCAGCGGCCGGCTCCGCGCCGAGCGGGCGTCGCGGACCAGGTCGGTGTGCACCTGCCGGGACAGCGCGAGCCGGCGACTGGCGGCGATGACCGCCCCACAGTCCGCGTCGCCCGGGTCCAACTGCACGCCCCGCAGCTGCCGGGTCAGGTCGTTCTCCGCCGCCTCCCGCTCGTCCGGGCCGGCGTCCAGGGCGATCCGGGCCGCCGCGTACAGCTCCACACCGAAGCGCCGCTCGGCCAGCACGGCGGCCGCCGCGGCCCGGCGCAGCAGGTGGGCGTCGAGGGCCCGGGCCGCCAGCTCCGCGCGGCCCTGCAATCGCTCCACCCGGCCGGCGGTCCAGACGAGGTACGCCGCGACCAGCCCCAGGACCACGATCGCGGCCACCACCCACCACATGTGCGGCATCGTAGTGCTGCTCCGTTTCGCCTCCGATTGGGCGCGGCCCCACACCGGTCACCCCGGTCGTCGTCCGCACCGTCCGTCACCCCGGCTCAGCCCAGCCCCACCCACTCCTGGTCGATGACCCGCCCGTCGGTCGCCTCGATCGCCGCTGCGTATACCTCCAGAACACGGCGAGCAACCACCGGCCAGTCGAAATTCGCCACCACCTGATCGCCGCACGCGCTCAACGCGGCCCGCCCGGCCGAGTCGTCGAGCAGCTCGGTCACGGCGTCGCGCAGCCCCACCGGGTCACCTGTGGGAAAGAGCCGACCGGCCCGGCCACCGTCGAGGACCCGCCGGAACGCGTCCAGGTCGCTGGCGACCACCGTGGTGCCCGCGGCCAGCGCCTCGGTGAGGATCATGCCGAACGACTCGCCGCCGGTGTTCGGTGCCACGTAGAGGTGCACGCTGCGCAGCATCCGTGCCTTGTCCGGTTCGGTGACCAGGCCGAGGAACGTGATCCGCTCGTGCAACTCGGCCGGGAACTGGTCGAACAGGTCGTCCGGGTCCCCCGGGCCGGCGACGAGCAGCCGCAGCCCGGGCCGGTTCGCGGCCAACGCCACGAACGCGTCACGCAGCACCGGGAAGCCCTTGCGTGCCTCGGTGAAGCGGCCCAGGAAGCCCAGGGTGCCGCCGCTGCCCGGGGCGCACTCCCCCGGCCAGCCCGGCAACGGCTCGGCGTCGGCGAACTTGGCCACCGCCACCCCGTTGGGGATCTCCACCGCCCCGCCGTCCATGTGCTCGACCTGCACCTTGCGGGCCAACGCGCTGACCGCGATGCGGGCGGTGATCCGCTCCAGCACGATCTGCAGCACGCCCTGGGCGGCGGCCAGCACCCGGGAACGGGTCATCGCGGTGTGGAAGGTGGCCACCACCGGGCCGCGCGCCGAGAGCACGGCCAGCAGCGACAGGCTCAGCGTGAGCGGCTCGTGCACGTGCAGCACGTCGAAGTCGCCGTTGATGATCCAACGCCGGACCCGGGCGGTGGAGACCGGGCCGAACGCGATCCGGGCCACCGAGCCGTTGTACGGCAGCGGCACGGCCCGACCGGCGGACACCACGTACGCCGGCAGCGGCGAGTCCTCGTCGGCCGGGGCGAGCACGCTCACCTCGTGGCCGAGCGCGATCAACGCCTCGGCCAGGTCCATCACGTGGTTCTGCACCCCACCTGGCACATCGAAGGAGTACGGGCACACGATGCCGATCCGCATGCGTCAGCGCCCCCTGTCCGTGATCGTGGGACACCATCCCACAGTGCCCATCACCCCTCAGGCTGGCCGGCGGCCGGGGCTGGCGGCGTCGTGCCGTCCCCCGACCTCCGCTGGTCCAGCCACATCCGCTGCAACATGTGCCAGTCTTGCGGATGTCGGGCGATACCCGCCGCCAGACGGTCGGCGATCAGCTGGGTCAGCGACCGGACCCGCTGGTCCAGCGGCCCGGACTCGGGCCCCGGCACCGGCAGCGGGCCGGCGAGCGACGCGCACGCCGCATCCGATTCGTACCACATCGAGGCCACGTAGAGCGGCGCACCGGTGTGCAACGCGAGCAGCGCCGGCCCGGCGGGCATCCGGGTCTTCCCGCCGAAGAAGTCCACCTCGACCCCACGGGCGGACAGGTCCCGGTCGGCCAGCAGCGGCACCACCGCACCGGCGCGTAACCGGTCCAGCAGCACGTCGAACGCCGGACGCGCCCCACCGTGGGTCGGCAGGATCTCCATGCCGAGGACCTCGCGGAACGCGAAGAAACGCTTGTACACGCCCTCCGGTTTGAGCCGCTCCATGACCGTGGTGATCGGCCAACCGGTGGCCGCCACCCAGGCGCCCGCGGCGTCCCAGTTGCCGGCGTGCGGCAGCGCCACCACGGCACCCCGACCGGCGGCCACGTCGGCGGCGAGCAAGTCCGCGCCGTCGAGTCGGAAGCCGGCCAGGATCTGCGCCCGGCTCAACGTGGGCAGCCGGAACGCCTCCATCCAGTACCGGGCGTACGAGCGCAGCCCCCGCTTGACGAGGTCCTCCAACTCGGCGTCGGGCAGCTCCGGCCCGACCACCCGGCGCAGGTTCGCGCGCAGTCGGGCCGTACCCCCGCCCGGGCGGCGATAGGCGCGGTCCGCGCCCGCCTGGAACGCCGCTGCCACCAACGGCCGAGGTAACGCGCGGACCACCCGCCAGCCGGCGACGTAGCCGAGCTCGGTGAGGTTCACGCGGCCCGGCCGCCGATCGCCACCGCGGCGCTCACGCCTGACCGTCCGGCTGGCGCTGCTGGGCCTGGCGGTAGACGTGCGCCATCCGCTGCGCCACTGTGAAGATCGACACCGCGGCGAGCAGCCAGAGCGCGATTTCCAGCGCCGGCTTCACGTTCAGGCCGGTGAGGATGCCGCCGACCCCGACGATCAGCAGCCGTTCGGTGCGCTCGGCGATGCCGACGTTGCAGGTCATGCCGAGCCCCTCGGCCCGCGCCTTGACGTAGGAGACCAGGCTGCCGGCGGCCAGGCAGATCAATGCCGCCGCCACCCCGGAGTGGTCACCCTGGGTGGCCAGCCAGTACGCGACAGCGCCGAAGACGGCGCTGTCGGCGACCCGGTCCATGCTTGAGTCGAGGAACGCCCCGAACCTGGTGGAGCCGCCGCTCATCCGGGCCATCGTCCCGTCGAGCAGGTCGGTGAGCGCGAAAACGGTCACGATCAACGCGCCCGCGACCAGGTGGCCGCGGGCACCGAAGCCGAGCGCGCCGACGAGCACACCAACGGTGCCCGCGACGGTGACGGCATTGGGGGTGACGCCCGCGCGCAGCAGGGCGCGGGCAATCGGCTCGACGACGCGGGTCATCCCCGCGCGGGCCGACACTTGGAAGATCTTCGCCATGGCGGTCCCCACGATAACGGTCCGCCCAGGTCCGGCGATACGGCCGCCCCTGCGACCCGCCCGGGAGAGGCTTGTGCCTACCCGACAACGGGTGTGAGATCGAACCGGAAGGTGAGCCAGCTCACCCGCCAACCCGTCCCGTTCCCGTTGTGCACGAGACCACCGGAGGATACTGCCGCGCACTCGCCCCGGGCCGCTTACCGTCGCGCGGCGGTCGCCACCCACCACCGGCTGAGGGAGGTGCGCCCCATGGCGCAGAAGCATGAGAAGGGTTCCACCGGCGGCACGCCGGTGGTGACCGAACCCGCGCGGGTTCGCAACGTGGTGCTCGTCGGGCACTCCGGAGCGGGCAAGACGACACTTGTCGAGGCCCTGCTCGCGGCGACCGGCACGATCGGCCGGGCCGGCGCCGTGGTCGACGGCACGACTGTCGGCGACCACGACCCCGCGGCCGTACGCCAACAGCGGTCGGTCAGCCTGTCCTGCGCGCCGCTGCTGCACAACGGCATCAAGGTGAACCTGCTGGACACCCCCGGGTACGCCGACTTCGTCGGCGAACTGCGCGCCGGACTACGGGCCGCCGACGCCGCCCTCTTCGTCGTCTCCGCCGCGGGTGGCATGGACGCGGCCACCGTCGCGCTCTGGGAGGAGTGCGCCGCTGTCGACCTGCCCCGGGCGGTCGCGGTCTCCCGACTGGACCAGCCCCGCGCCGACGTCGACGAGACGGTGGCGCTCTGCCAGCGCCTCTTCGGCGACAACGTGATGCCGCTCTACCTGCCGATGCTCGGCGACGACGGGGTGTCCACCGAGGGCCTGCTCGGTCTGATCACCCGCCGGGTGTTCGACTACAGCGCCGGTCTGCCCGCCGACGTCCGCGACCCCGACCCGGAGCACCAGCGGGCCATCGACGAGTCCCGTGACGAGCTGATCGAGGGGATCATCGCCGAGAGCGAGGACGAGACCCTGATGGACCGCTACCTCGACGGCGAGGAGATCAGCGACGAGGTGCTCATCGACGACCTGGAGAAGGCCGTCGCCCGGGGGCACTTCTACCCGGTGGTGCCGGTCTGCGCGCAGACCGGGGTCGGGTTGGACGTGCTGCTGGAGGTGCTCACCGCCGCGTTCCCGTCGCCGCTGGAGCACGAGTTGCCGGCGGTGACCGGCGTGGACGGCTCGCCGCGTCCGCCGCTGACCTGCGACCCGGACGGGCCCCTCGTCGCCGAGGTCGTCAAGACCACTGTCGACCGGCACGTCGGTCGGGTCTCACTGGTCCGGGTCTTCTCCGGGACGCTGCGCCCCGAGCAGACGGTGCACATCTGCGGGCACGGGATGGCCGAACGCGGCCACCCCGATCACGACGCCGACGAGCGGGTGGGGCACATCTACACCCCGCTGGGCGCCAGCCTGCGGGAGGTGCCGCTCTGCGTGGCAGGCGACATCTGCGCGATCACCAAGTCGGGCACCGCCGAGACCGGCGACACCATCGCGGCCAAGGACGACGCGCTGTTGATCGCCCCCTGGGAGATGCCGGAACCGCTGCTGCCGGTGGCGGTCGTCGCCCACAGCCGCGCCGACGAGGACGCCCTGGCCCGCAACCTGGCCCGGCTGGTCGCCGGCGACCCCACCCTGCGGCTGGAGCGCAACCCGGAGACCCACCAGCTGGTGCTCTGGTGCATGGGCGAGGCGCACGCCGACGTGCTGCTCGACCGGCTGCGTGCCGGCGGTGTCGAGCTGGACACCGAGCCGGTCAAGGTGTCACTGCGCGAGACGCTCACCGTCCCCGCGAAGGGGCACGGCCGGCACGTCAAGCAGTCCGGCGGGCACGGCCAGTACGCGGTCTGCGACATCGAGGTCGAGCCCCTACCGCAGGGCGGTGGCTTCGAGTTCGTCGACCGGGTCGTCGGTGGCGCGGTGCCGCACACCTACATCCCGTCCGTGGAGAAGGGCGTCCGCGCCCAACTGGAGCGCGGCCTGGTGGCCGGCCACCCGGTGGTGGACCTGCGGGTGACCCTGGTCGACGGCAAGGCGCACAGCGTCGACTCCTCCGACGCGGCCTTCCAGACCGCCGGCGCGCTGGCCCTGCGGGATGCCGCCGACCGCGGTCAGCCCGCGCTACTGGAACCGATCGACGAGGTCACCATCCGGGTGCCGGACGGCTCGGTGGGTCCGGTGCTCGGCGACCTGTCCGGCCGTCGCGGCCGGGTGCTCGGCACCGAACCCGACCCGGACACCGACGGCCGCACCCTGGTCCGCGCCGAGGTGCCGGCCACCGAGCTGCTGCGCTACGCCGTCGAGCTGCGCTCCCTGACCGCCGGCATCGGCACCTTCCGCCGGCAGTTCGTCCGCCACGACCCGATGCCCGCCCACCTGGCCGACCAGTTCCGCAAAGAACAACTCCCGTAACCCCGCCCTCCCCGCCCCGCCCCGCCCGCCCCTCCCCGGTCGACCCTCCCCGGTCGATCATGGACTTGTGGTGGGCGGTACAGGAGGATGTGACCCTTTTGCGGGCACCACAACTCCTTGATCGACCGCGGGGGGGGAAGGGCGGGAAGGGCGCGGGGTGTTGGGGTGGGGCAGGGGTGGGTGGGTCAGGGGTGGATTTTGGGGTGGGTGGGGCTGGGCCAGTGTGGGCGGTCGGCGTCCCGTAGGGCGGCGGTACGCAGGGCTGCCAGCTGGCGCTCCACCTCGACGAACTGGTCCGCCGGCAACGGACCCCACCGCAGCGCGGCGGCGTTCTCCTCGACCTGGGCGACAGTACGGCAGCCGGGGATCGGGATGGTGCGGCCGCTGCGGGCCCAGATCCAGCCCAGCGCACCCTGGGCGAGGGTGCGCCCGTCGGCGGTGAGCGCGGCACGGACCGCGGCGACCCGACGCAGCCACTCCGGCGCGGGCCGACCGCCACGGAACCACTCCAACCAGCCGGGGGTCAGCCCGCGGACGTCGTCGCGGGGCAGCACCGACCCGGCCACGTACTTGCCGGTGAGCAGCCCCATGCCCAGCGGGCCCCGGTTGACGCTGGCCAGGTCGTACTTGTCGCAGACGGCGAGCAGCTCCGGAGCGTCCCGCAGCACGGACAGGGTGTGTTGCACGGCGGTGCCACAGGTGGCGGAGTGCCCGAACGCGGTGGCCCGGTCGGGACGGTCGGTGCTCCACCCGTACGCCCGGATCAGGCCCTCGGCGACCAGGTCCTCACAGGTGCCGATCAGTGCCTGCGCCCGCGGCACCGACAGGTCGGCGAGGTGCAGCTGGTAGAGGTCGATCCGGTCGGTGCCCAGCCGGCGCAGCGAGTCGGTCACGGCCCTGCGCAGGTACCCGGGCGACGCGTCCTCCCCGGTGGCCTGTCGGCTCGCCTCGTCGAAGGTGTAACCCCACTTGGTGGCGATCACTGCCTCGTCCCGGCGGCCGGCGAGCGCCCGGCCGAGGACCCGCTCACTGTGCCCGGCGCCGTACGTGTCGGCGGTGTCGAAGAGGGTGACGCCCTCCTCGAGCGCCCGGCGGACCGTACGCACCGACTCCTCGTCGTCGACAGCACCCCAGCCCAGCGGTTGGGTGCCCTCCGCCCAGGGGCCGCCGATCGCCCAGCAGCCCATACCGAGGGCGCTGACCTCGATGCCGCTGCGTCCCAACGTCCGTGTCGTGACTGCCACCGGCCGATCGTGCCACCTCCACGGGCCCGGACGTAGCAGATCCCGAGGCCGAAATCGCGGATGCGAGCCGACCCGCCCGTACGGCATGATCGGCCGCATGCGGAGGCTGGGCGTGGACATCGGTGGCGTACTCATCGAGCCGGCCGACGAGGACGCCGACACCTCGTTCTTCGGGGCGCACTACCTGCGTACACCTGCTGTCGACGGGGCGTTCGACGCGCTCGCGGCGCTCGGCCCGGCGTTCGACGAGGTGCACCTGGTGTCCAAGTGCGGGGAGAGCACCGAACGCCGGACCCGGGAGTGGCTGGCCCACCACGACTTTCCGGCGCGCACCGGCATCCCGGTGGAGCGGGTCCACTTCTGCCGTACCCGTCCGGCGAAGGCACCGATCGCCCAGCGCCTCGGGCTGACCCACTTCGTTGACGACAAGCTGGAGGTGCTCGGCTACCTGGAGTCGGTGCCGCACCGCTTCCTGTTCCGGCCCCGCCCGGCGCAGGTCGCCGCACGCGCGGCGCTGCTGCCGCTCGTACACCGGGTGGAGAGCTGGCCGGAGCTGACCCCGCTGCTGCGCGCCGACTAGCCGGACCGGCGCGGGCCCCGCGTGTCGCCGACGGTCAGGACGGCCAGGCCCGGGCCAGCAGGTCGCGGGTGTCGTGCAGCAGTTGCGGCAGGACCTTGGTGCGGCCGATCACCGGCATGAAGTTCGCGTCGCCGCCCCAGCGGGGCACCACGTGCTGGTGCAGGTGGGCGGCGATGCCCGCGCCGGCCACCCCGCCCTGGTTCATGCCCAGGTTGAAGCCGTGCGCGTTGCTGACCTTGCGGATCACCCGCATCGCGGTCTGCGTGTACGACGCCAGCTCGGTGGTCTCCGGCAGGTCCAGGTCGGTGTAGTCGGCGACGTGCCGATAGGGGCAGACCAGCAGGTGCCCAGGGTTGTACGGATAGAGGTTGAGCACCACGAACACGTGCTCGCCGCGGGCCACCACCAGGCTCTCCTCCGGTGGCAGTTGCGGGGCCCGGCAGAACGGACAGCCGGTCGGCTGCTCGTAGCCCTCGGCCGGGCGGTCCTCACCGGAGATGTAGGTCATCCGGTGCGGCGTCCAGAGCCGCTCCAGGCCGTCCGCCATGCCGCCGCTGTCCGTGTGCCGTTCCGCCCCTGTCACGAGCCGATCCTACGGAGCCGGCCAGGCGGGCCGCGACACCCGTCGCCGGGAAAACCCGTTGCTGCAAGTTCTTGACGGATCAACGCCGAAACATGAAGATTCCATGCATCCAAGAACTTCCATGCATTGATGGAGGGCTCCATGATCCGACGGCTCGGCCGGCTTCTCGCGGCACTAGCCCTGACCGCCGCCACCACAGTGGCCGGCGTCACAGTCACCGCCGGCGCCGCACAGGCGGACGGCTGCTACACCTGGGGCCGGACCCTGGCCCAGGGGGCGTCCGGCGAGGACGTCCGGCAACTCCAGATCCGGGTCGCCGGCTATCCCGGCTACGGCGCGGTGCTCGGCCTCGACGGCGCGTACGGCGCGGCCACCCGGTCGGCGGTGATCCGCTTCCAGCAGGCGTACGGGCTGCCCGCGGACGGGATCGCCGGACCGCAGACGTTCAACCGGCTCTACGCCCTCCAGGACGACGACTGCACACCTGCCAACTTCAGCTACGCCGAACTGAACAAGTGCAACAGCGACTGGTCCGGTGGCGCGGTCTCGGCGAGCACCGCACGGTTCAACGCGCTCGTCTCGATGTGGAAGCTCCAGGCCATGCGACACGCCCTCGGTGACGTGTCGATCGCGATCAGCAGCAGCTTCCGCAGCTACTCCTGCAACAGCGCTGTCGGCGGCGCGTCGAACAGCAGACACCTCTACGGCGACGGGGTCGACCTGGTCGGGTCCCCGTCGTTCTGCCGGCTGGCCCAGCAGGCCCGCTACCACGGCTTCGGGCAGATCCTCGGCCCCGGCTACCCGGACCACAACGACCACACCCACGTGGCGGCGGTCGGCGGCTGGTCGGCACCGAACTGCGGCATCTGACAACCCGGCGTCGTCGCCGCCACTGCGTGATGATCGCGCTCGAACATGGAAGTAGTGGCCTCCCGGCGTCGGGAGGCCACTACATCCTGGATCGAGCACGATCAAGCGGGCGGGGAGCCCGTGCGGGCTACTCCGCGGCGGCGGAGGGGCCGACGTTGGTGCGGGAGCTGACCACGTCCAGGATGTGGGTCACCGCCTCGGCGACCGGCACCCCGTTGCGCTGCGAGCCGTCGCGGTAGCGGAAGGACACCGTGCCGGCGGCCACGTCGTCGTCACCGGCGATCACCATGAACGGGATCTTCTGCTGCTGCGCGGTACGGATCTTCTTCTGCATCCGGTCGTCACCCGCGTCCACCTGGGCCCGGATCCCCTCGGCGCGCAGCGCCGCGACGAAGCCGTGCAGGTAGTCGGTGTGGTCCTCGCGGATCGGGATGCCCACCACCTGCACCGGCGCCAGCCAGGCCGGGAACGCCCCCGCGTAGTGCTCGGTGAGCACCCCGAAGAACCGCTCGATCGACCCGAACAACGCCCGGTGGATCATCACGGGTCGCTGCCGGGTGCCGTCGGCGGCCTGGTACTCCAACCCGAACCGCTCCGGCTGGTTGAAGTCGACCTGGATGGTGGACATCTGCCAGGTCCGGCCGATCGCGTCGCGCGCCTGCACGGAGATCTTCGGGCCGTAGAACGCCGCGCCACCCGGGTCCGGCACCAGGTCCAGGCCGGAGGTCTCGGCGGCGGTCCGCAGCGCCTCGGTGGCCTCCGCCCAGTCCTCGTCGGCGCCGATGAACTTGGGCGAGTCGTCCCGGGTCGACAACTCCAGGTAGAAGTCGTCCAGCCCGTAGTCGCGCAGCAGGTCCAGCACGAAGCTGAGCAGCGTGGACAGCTCACCGGCCATCTGCTCGCGGGTGCAGTAGATGTGCGAGTCGTCCTGGGTGAGGCCGCGCACCCGGGTCAGGCCGTGCACCACGCCGGACTTCTCGTACCGGTAGACGGTGCCGAACTCGAACATCCGCAGCGGCAGCTCCCGGTACGACCGCCCGCGCGCCCGGAAGACCAGGTTGTGCATCGGGCAGTTCATCGCCTTGAGGTAGTAGTCCGCGCCCTCCAGCTGCATGGGCGGGAACATGGTGTCCGCGTAGTACGGCAGGTGACCGGAGGTCTGGAACAGCTGCGCCTTGGAGATGTGCGGGGTGTTGACGAACTCGTACCCCGCCTCCTCGTGCCGCCGCCGCGAGTAGTTCTCCATCTCCCGACGGATGATGCCGCCCTTGGGGTGGAAGACCGCCAGGCCGGAGCCGATCTCGTCGGGGAAGCTGAACAGGTCGAGGTCCGCACCGAGCTTGCGGTGGTCGCGGCGGGCGGCCTCCTCCAACAGCTTCAGGTACGCCTTCAGCTCGTCGCGGGTCGGCCACGCGGTGCCGTACACCCGCTGGAGTTGGGGGTTCTTCTCCGACCCGCGCCAGTACGCGGCGGCCGAGCGCATCAGCTTGAACGCGCCGATCAGTCGGGTGGTCGGCAGGTGCGGGCCCCGGCACAGGTCCGACCAGCAGACCTTGTCCTCCTTGGCGTCGAGGTTGTCGTAGATGGTCAGCTCGCCGCCGCCCACCTCCATCACCTCGTCGGTGTCCAGGCCCTCGCCCTTGACCTCGATCAACTCCAGCTTGAACGGCTCGTCGGCCAGCTCGGAGCGCGCCTCGTCCAGGCTGCCGAAGCGGCGACGGCGGAACCGCTGCCCGGACTTGATGATCTCCTGCATGCGCTTCTCGAGCTTGCTGAGGTCATCGGGCTGGAACGGCTTGTCGACGTCGAAGTCGTAGTAGAAGCCGTTCTCGATGGGCGGGCCGATGCCCAGCTTGGCCTCGGGGAAGACGTCCTGGACGGCCTGGGCGAGCACGTGCGCGGTGGAGTGGCGCAGCACGTTGAGCCCGTCCGGCGAATCCAGGCTGACCGGCTCGACGGTCGTCTCCTCGGCCGGCGCCC
Source organism: Micromonospora sp. NPDC049047 (assembly GCF_040649135.1). Taxonomy (NCBI): domain Bacteria; kingdom Bacillati; phylum Actinomycetota; class Actinomycetes; order Micromonosporales; family Micromonosporaceae; genus Micromonospora; species Micromonospora sp. NPDC049047. The sequence goes on along the minus strand of NZ_JBEZEY010000020.1, from coordinate 65,847 downwards.
AGTCCAGGTCGCGCAGCTGACCCTGCGGGTCGCGGACCACGACGATCGCCTTGGGGCCGTTCGCGGGCAGTCCGGCCGCGGCCACCGCGTCGGCCGCCGTCGTCCCGGCGGCGACGACGACGGGGTCGGCCACGGCGGGGGTACGGGGTGCGGACACGATGACTCCTCCAAGCGGTACGAAACGGTGCCGGTCCTCGGCTCCTGCCGATGCTATCGGTCGCGGCGTCGCCGCCTTCCGGACGGCTCGCGTTGAACCTTTCGCGCCCCGCAGCCGAACTACCAGGTGTGGCCGGAAACCGGTGCCGGCCACGCGGACACGGATGGGGGCACGAGATGGCGAGCAGGCACGGTGGCGGACGTCCGCGGCGGATCGCGGCGGTGACGGCGCTGACCGCCGCCGGGCTGCTGCTCTGGCCCGGCGCGGCACGGGCGGCGGACGTGAGCACCACCCCGACGGAGGCGCGGCAGGGCGACGCCGTACGGCTGGAGTTCACAGTTCCGGAGGAGCGGGCCGGCACCAGGACCACCCAGATCGAGGTCCGGATGCCTGTCGACGCGCCGATCGGCGAGGTCTACCCGATGTCCGTGAACGGTTGGGCGCCCCGGATCAGCTCCCGCACCCTGGACAAGCCGGTGGCCGGCATCCACGCCTCCGGGGTGAGCACTGTGACCACCGCGGTGACCTGGGTCCGGGTCGGCGAGAGCGACCCCGGCCCGGCCCGGTTGGCGCTGTCCATGGGACCGATGCCGCAGACCGAGCGGCTCACCTTCGAGGTCGTCCAGACGTACGCCGACAAAACGGTGGTCCGGTGGGCGGACGCCGCCGGACCGCACCGGGCTCCGACGCTGACGCTGCTGCCGGCGGCCCCGGGCGCCGCCGGACCGGCAGCGCACGGCGGCGGCCACGGTGCCCCGGGCGCCGGGGCACCGGGCGGCGGCGCGCCCGCCGACGGTGGCGGAGTCGACGCCGACCCGGCCGCACGCGCGGACGGGGACGTCGAGGAGTCCGGCAACGCCGACGGGTTGCTGGCCGCCGGCCTGCTCGCCGGACTCGGCGGCGGCGCGGCCATCGGCTGGTTGCTCAGCCGGTGGCGCCGACGCGACCCCGACGAGGCCGCCGCGCTCGCCGAGGTCACCGGCGACCACGCCGCACCCACGACCCTGGCCGAGG
>NZ_JBEZEY010000020.1:0-64579 GCF_040649135.1 Micromonospora sp. NPDC049047 | reverse complement strand
CGGTGACCGGCCGCGCCGACAAGCCCGCGACCCTCGCCGAGGTGACCGGCCGCGCCGACAAGCCCGCGACCCTCGCCGAGGTGACCGGCCGCGCCGACAAGCCCGCGACCCTCGCCGAGGTGACCGGCCGCGCCGACGACTCGGCCGAGTCGACCGAGGCCGCGAAGCCGACCGAGGCCGCTACCCCGGCCGAACCGGTGGCCGCCACTCGGTGACCAACTCGGGTTTCTCGAAACCGGGGCTTCCCCGCCGGGTGGAAGGCCCGACTTTCAGAAAAGCGAGGTGATCACCGCCGGTAGAACCCGCCCAGACCCGTACGAGCCGGGCAGACCGGGCCTCGGCGGCGGTCAGGGCAACCAGGCGGGTAGCGGCTCGCGGGCGGACAGCCACGCCTCGGGCACGCCACCGGGGGTGCCGACACCCGTGTACGCGGCCACTATCGCGCCGACGATGGCGGCCGTGGTGTCCGTGTCGCCGCCGGCCTCGACGCATCTCCGGATCGCCGCCGGATAGTCGTCGAGGTGGGTGGCGGCGACCCAGAGGGTGAACCCGACGGTGTCCTGCGCGGTCACCCGGGAACCGTTGCCGAGCTCCGCCACCACCAGGTCCATCGGTCGGCCGAGCAGCCCGGCGGCCCGGCTCACGCTCCGCTGCACCTCGGTGCCCGGGTCCAACGCGGCGGCGATCCCGGCGAGTAGGCGCTCCGGGGCCGGCCGGTGCCCGTCGAGGCGGCCCCGGGCGGCAAGCGCGGCGGCCACGGCCACCGCGACGGCGCCGGCGATGCCCTCCGGGTGCGCGTGGGTCACCTCGGCCGAGGCGCGGGCCTGCGCCGCGGCCCGGGCGGTCGAGTCGGCGAAGTACGCGCCGAGCGGGCCGACCCGCATCGCCGCGCCGTTGCCGCAGGAGCCCTGGCCGTCGAAGGCGGAGGCGGCGGCCAGCGGCCACGGGGTGCCGGCACGGATCAGCCGCAGGATCGCCATCGCGCCGGAACCGTAGCCGCGGCGCGGCGTGCCCCGTTCGGCGAAGGCCAGGGCCAGCCGGTCGGGGTTGACGGCACCGGAGTGGGCCAGCTCGGCGAAGACCGAGCAGGCCATCTCGGTGTCGTCGGTCCACTCCCAGGGGGCCGGCGGCAGCGGACCCGCCAGGAGGTCCGGGGCCGCGGACCCTGGCAGGAAGTACTGTGCGCCGAGCGCGTCGCCGGTCGAGAGACCGGCGAGGCTGTCCCGGGCGAGCGCCAGACGGGCATCGACGAACAGGGTGAACGACATCGTCGTACCAGCTTGCCCGCTCGCCAGGCACGTCGCAATGCGATCAACTTGCCAGCACCAGTACGGTCTTGTCGTGGCCTCCGTGCTCCTGGTCGAAGACGATCACGTCGTACGCGGCGCGATGCTGCGGTCCCTCACCGACCGGGGGCATGCCGTGCACGCCGTGGGTACGGCGTTGGACGCCCTGCGTCGGGTCGCCGCGGAGACACCCGACCTGGTGGTGCTCGACCTCGGCCTGCCCGACCTGGACGGCTCGGACGCGCTGCGGATGCTGCGCGGCATCACCGATATCCCGATCATCATCGCGACCGCCCGGGACGACGAGCAGTCGGTGGTCAAGCTCCTGCGCGCCGGCGCCGACGACTACATGGTCAAGCCGTTCACCGGTGCGCACCTGGACGCCCGGATCACCACGGTGCTGCGCCGGGCGGGTCGGGCCAGTCGGACGGTTCAGCCGGCGGTGCACTGCGTCGGCGGGCTGCGGGTGGACGTGGGCGAGCGCAGCGCCCAGCTGGACGGGGAGCCACTGGCGCTGACCCGCAAGGAATTCGACCTGCTGGCGTATCTCGCCGCACGACCCGGGCGGGTAGTGTCCCGCCGGGAACTCTTGGAGGAGGTATGGCGGCAGCCATCGGTCGGCGAGGATCAGACCATCGACGTTCACCTGTACTGGCTCCGCAGAAAGATGGGCGAGTCCGCGGCGAAGCCGCGTTACCTGCGCACCGTGCGGGGGGTCGGATTCCGGCTGGTGGCACCGGACTGAGGACGGCGCTGGCCCTGCTCACTGCCGGCATGAGCAGCCTCGTCGCGCTCGCGTTCCTGATCCCTCTGGGCCTCAGCCTGCGCGAGCAGAGCCGGGACGAGGCGATCGCCGACGCGGCCCGACGCAGCGCGTTGGTCACTGGCGCGCTGGCGGTGAGCACCGCTCCGGCAGTTGTCGAGCGGGCCGTGGCGGCGAGCGCCGAGGGCGCGCCGGCCCGGCCCGTGGTGCACGGCCTGGGCCTGGACGAGTCAGCGGGTAGGGCCACCGGCGGCGACCTGGACCGGGCTCGTGCCGACCGGCGCTCCCGGGTCGTCGACGTGGACGGCGGCGTGGTCCGACTCGACCCGGTCGTGCTCGGTGACCGGACGGCAGTGGTCGAGGTGTTCCTGCCGGACTCGACGCTCGGCGAGGGCGCCGGTGGCACGTGGCTGCTGCTGTTCGCGGTCGGGGCGGCGATGGCCGGCGCGGCGGTGCTGGTGGTGGACCGGGTGGCCGCCCGCGCGGTGGACTCGACCCGGGGCCTGGTCGAGGCCGCGCTGTCCATCGGCGACGGCGACCTGGGCGTACGTGTCGAGCCGACCGGTCCGCGTGAGCTGGCCGAGGCCGGGTACGCCTTCAACCGGATGGCCGACCGGCTGGACGCGGCCCGTACCGATGAGCGGGAGTTGGTGGCCGACCTGTCGCATCGGCTGCGTACCCCGTTGACAGTGTTGCGGTTGGACGCGGAGGCGTTGGAGTCCGACGACACAAGCGTGGGTTCGTTCAGCCCGGCGGAGCTGGACCGGCTGCGCGGCATCCGGCGGATCCGGCAGGCGATCGTCACCCTGGAGGGTGAGATCGATGTGCTGATCAAGACGACCCGTAAGTCGGTGGCGCACGAGGCCGGCCCGGCGATGTGTGACGTCAGCGAGGTGGTCCGGGACCGGATGGTGTTCTGGGCGGCCCTCGCTGGCGACCAGAACCGGCCACACCGGGTGAACGGCGCGCAACTGCGCATCCCCGCGCCGGTGCCCCGGGCCGAGCTGGCCGCCGCGCTGGACGCGGTGATCGGCAACGTCTTCCGGTACACGCCGCAGGGCACCGCGTTCGAGGTGGCCGTGTCCCGGCGCGACGGGTACGTGGCGATCCGGATCGACGACGCCGGCCCCGGCATCGCCAACCCGGACCGGGCGCTGCGCCGGGGCACCAGCGACCAGGGCTCGACCGGGCTCGGCCTGGACATCGCCAAGCGGGTGGCGTTGCAGGCCAACGGGTCGGTGAGCATCGACCGGGCCCGGTTGGGCGGGGCCAGCGTGGTGATGTTGCTCGCCGATCCGGAGGCCACGCCGCGGCAGGTGAGCCGCTTCGGCCTGGTCGGACGGATGGCCCGCGACGCCCGGGACACCAAGGGTGCCGGTCGGCGCTGGCCGCGCCAACGCCCCACCGACGACTGACCGGGTTGTGGGCCGTCGCAAGTCTTCCTTAGATCGCGGTTAACGAACGGCCAGGATCGGCCGTGAGCTGACAGGATCAGCTGGCGAACCCACCAGTTTCACCGGCCGAGCGCCCACGCGCACCCACGACCGGTGAAGCCGCGCGCGCGGCGGGAGTCACAGGTCCCCCCACACCCCACGCTCCCGCCGCGCGCCCCGCTCCCCGCCCCCGGTGACGACCGCAGCCGGCCGGAGCGGGCCGGACCGCTCAACCGGCGGTGGCGAGGTACGCGTCGATCTCGGCCGTGATCCGCTGCTTGCCGTCGGGGTCGAGGAAGGACGCGGTCACCGCGTTGCGGGCCAGCCCGGCCAGCCCTTCGGGACCGAGCCCGAGCAGGCGGGCCGCCACTGCGTACTCGTCGTTGAGGGTGGTGCCGAACATCGGCGGATCGTCGGAGTTGATGGTGACCAGCAGCCCGGCGTCGACAAGCTGGGGCAGCGGGTGCTCGTCGAGGTTGGCCACCGCCCGGGTCCGGATGTTCGACGTCGCGCAGATCTCCATTCCGATCTGCCGCTCGGCCAGGTGGGCCAGCAGCTCCGGGTCCTGCGCGGCGGAGATGCCGTGCCCGATCCGCTCGGCGCCCAGGTCGTTGAGCGCGTCCCAGATGGTCTGCGGCCCGGTGGTCTCCCCGGCGTGCGGCACCGAGCGCAGCCCGGCGGCGCGGGCCCTGTCGAAGTAGGGCCGGAACTGCGGCCGGGGTACGCCGATCTCCGGGCCACCCAGACCGAAGCTGACCAGCCCGTCCGGGCGCTCCTGCAGGGCGATGCGCAGCGTCTCCTCGGCCGCGGGCAGGCCCGCCTCGCCGGGGATGTCGAAGCACCAGCGCAGGTCGATGCCGAAGTCGGCGGTCGCGCGCTTGCGGGCGTCCTCGATGGCCTCGCAGAACGCCGGCGCGGGGATGCCCCGACGTACGTGCGAGTACGGGGTGATCGTCAGTTCCGCGTACCGGACCTGCTGGCGGGCCAGCTCCCGGGCCACCTCGTGGGTGAGGATCCAGACGTCCTCCGGGTCGCGGATGAGATCCACCACGCTCAGGTAGACCTCGATGAAGTGCGCGAAGTCGCGGAACTCGAAGTAGGCGGCGAGCGCCTGCGGGTCGGCCGGCACGGGGGTGCGTCCCTCGTGGCGGGCGGCCAACTCGGCGACGATCCGGGGCGAGGCGGAGCCCACGTGGTGCACGTGCAGCTCCACCTTGGGCAGGCCGGCGATGAAGGTGGACGGGTCGGTCACGAACTCTCCTCTGCACTGTCGCCGATGCGGGCGACGACGAAGACCCGACGGAACGGGAAGTACACCTGACCCTGCCGGACCGGGTAGGCGGCGGCGAGGCGTACCCCCAGCTCGGCGCGGAAGGCCGACCAGCCGGCGGCGTCGAGCGCGGCCCGGACCGGACGCAGCGCGGTGCCCTCCATCCAGGTCAGCACCGGGTGCTCGGCGGCCGGTCGGGCGGGCAGGAGGTGCACGTAGGTAGTCTCCCAGGCGTCGACCGCGCAGCCGGCGGCGGTGAGCAGTGCCGCGTAGTCGGCCGGGTCGTCGACCGGGTCGGCGCGCAGCAGCGGGGCGATCTCGGCCCGCCAGGCCGGCCCGTCGGCGACCTGGCGCAACGCGCGATGCGAGGCGGCGGTGAAGTTGCCGGGGACCTGCATGGCGAGCCATCCGCCGGCGGGCAGCTCGGCGGCCCACCGGCGCAGCAGCTCCTGGTGGCCGGGCACCCACTGGAGCGCGGCGTTGCTCACCACCACATCCTCGTCGCCGGTGGGACGCCAGTCGCGCAGGTCGGCGACGGCGAAGTCGACAGGGGCGCCGAGGGCGGTGGCCCGGTCGATCATTTCGGGCGAGGAGTCCAGCCCGCGCACCCGGCTCGTGGGCCAGCGTTCGGCGAGGGTGGCGGTGAGCTGGCCAGGGCCGCAGCCGAGGTCGACCACCGTCCGGGGCCGGTGCGCCGCGATCCGCGCGACCAGGTCGTGGAACGGTCGCGATCGCTCGTCGCCGTAGCGCAGGTAGCTCGTCGGATCCCACATACATCCTCCAAACCGTACGTCCGTCTTGTTAAGATACGGGCTCGCCTGGCCGGCCGGCAACCCGGTCACTAGGCTCGGGGCATGGAACAGCGCAGCTTCAACCGGCTCGGCCGGACCGTCGGGGCGGTCGGCCTGGGCGCCTGGCAACTCGGCGCAGACTGGGGCACCGTCAGCGAGGCCGACGCGATGGCGGTGCTCGCCGCCGCCGTGGACAACGGGGTCACCTTCCTCGACACCGCAGACGGGTACGGCGACGGCCGCAGCGAGCAGCTGATCGGCCGCTTCCTCCGCACCCGACCCGACGCCGGGCTGACCGTCGCCACCAAGATGGGCCGCCGCGTCGAGCAGCGGCCGGAGTTCTACAACCTGGACAACTTCCGGCAGTGGACCGACCGGTCCCGGGCCAACCTGGGCATGGACACCCTGGACCTGGTCCAGTTGCACTGCCCACCCACCCCCGTCTTCTCCTCCGACGAGGTCTTCGACGGCCTGGACACCCTCGTCGCCGAGAAGGCCATCGCCGGGTACGGGGTGAGCGTCGAGACCTGCGACCAGGCCCTCACCGCGATCGCCCGGCCGGGAGTGGCGAGCGTGCAGATCATCCTCAACGCGGTCCGGCACAAGCCCCTCGAGCGGGTCCTTCCGGCGGCCGCGGCGGCCGGGGTGGGCATCATCGCCCGGGTGCCGCTGGCCAGCGGCCTGCTCTCCGGCCGGTACGACGAGCACACCGAGTTCCCCGCCGACGACCACCGCAACTACAACCGGCACGGCGCGGCCTTCGACGTCGGCGAGACGTTCTCCGGCGTCGACTACGAGCGGGGCCTGGCCGCCGTCCGCCGACTCGCGCCGCTCGTCGACGCGGACCGCACGATGGCGCAGTTCGCGCTGCGCTGGGTGCTGGACCAGCCGGGCGTCACAGTCGTCATCCCCGGTGCCCGCGACGCGGAGCAGGCCCGCCGCAACGCCGAGGCGGCAGCCCTGTCGCCGCTCACCGACAGCCAGCTGGCCGCCGTCAGCGAGATCTACGACGAGCTGATCCGCCCGCAGGTGCACGACCGGTGGTGACGGGCCCGCCCGGCAAACTCGCGTCGCGTGGCCCGACCAGCGATGCTGGCGGACAGCGTGCCGCAGCGGGCGGCGGAGAGGGGATGCGATGAGGGGCTGGCTTGCGCTCACCCTCGGCCTGTTGGCCGTGGTGATCGGTGCGGTGTGGACGGTGCAGGGTCTCGGCTACGTCACCGGCAGCGTCATGACCGACCAGAAGATCTGGGCGGTGCTCGGCCCGCTCGTGGCGTTGGCCGGGCTGGTGGTGCTCTGGCTCGGCCTGCGCTCGCGCCGCCGGAACTGATCCACCGCCCCACCCTGGCGTCCAGCTTCCCGCAACGACGAAGCCCCGTATCCCGGACGGGATACGGGGCTTCGCAACGACCCTGACCAGATCGTCCCACCGGCCGGCGGAAGCCGGCCGGCTCACTCAGATGGGACGGACCTGCTCGGCCTGCGGGCCCTTCTGACCCTGTGCAATCTCGAACTCCACCCGCTGGTTCTCCTCCAGCGAGCGGTAGCCGCTGGTCTGGATGGCCGAGAAGTGGACGAACACGTCAGCACCCCCACCATCGACGGTGATGAAGCCGAAGCCCTTGTCAGCGTTGAACCACTTCACGGTTCCCTGAGCCATGTGTATCTCCTTCTAAAAACTGGTGGCCGTGCACGCCGTGCGGCCAATTGGCCGTTTTCGAGCAGCGGCGTCTGAGGCGGCCCCACGAAGGAGACTTCTCTCAACCCACGCCATCTCGCAACAGCGTGGACCAGCAAATCACGGAGGTAAAAAGTCTGTCACGACCTCTCCGACGAATTTCTCCGACATGTGACCTGACGGATGCCTCAGTCCCGCTGGGCGGCGTCCGAAGCCATGCGAAAGCCCCCTTCCCATCGATGCGGGAAGAGGGCTGACGGCACTGCGCGATCAGTCCGGCCAGCTGCCGGTCATCCGGCGGACGCCGACCGCGCCACCACGGTCCACAGCGGCCCGGACCACCGCGAAGATGGCCCCCTGCAACGCCGCGGCGGCCAGGATCTCACCCCAGCCGCGATCCTCGTCTGTGGCGTTGGGCGCCTCGCCGTCGCCCGCGGTGACCTTCCAGACCTGCCGGAAGATCGCCCCGGCGGCCGCGCCCGCGGCGATACCCAACAACACGCCGACCGGCCGGTACGCGACCCTGCCGATGCTCTTGCTCACCTACGCCTCCCCCGCACGATCATCAGCACCACCACCGTCGCCACCGCACCGGCGGCGATCGCCGCCCACGGCACCGGGTTGCGGCGCACCAGCTCACCCTTGTCGTGCGCCTGCGCACGCACCATCCCACCCTTTTCGTAGGCCTGTGCCCGCGCCATTCCGGCGCCCCGCACGGCCTGCCCGCGAACCCGGGCCATTGTCTGCGCCGCCTGCTCGCGCATCCGCTCCTTCGCCTGTTCGGCGGACTCCTTCAGGCGGGCCTTGACGTCGGCCTTGGCGGCCAGCGCCTCCATCGTCTCGCCCAACTCGACCCGGGTCCGTCGGATCTCCTCGCGGAGGGCCTCCGTGTCGCCGGTCCCGTTGCCCGTCATTGCCGCCCCCTGTCCTTCACCGCGGCGGTGACGGTGTCCATGTCGGCCCGGAGGCTGCGAACCGTGGCCGCCGGCACCGGCGGGACAGCACGGCTTACCTGCTTCTTGCCCACCAGGGCGAGAATGCCGGCCACCAGGAAGCAGGCCACTGCCACGAGCAGCGCCGCGGCCCAGGCGGGCAGCACCAGGTCGAGCAGCAGGATCGCCGTGGCGACAAGCGCGCCCAGGCCGAAGAACGCCAGCGCGCCGCCGCCGCCGAACAAGCCGATCCCGATGCCCGCGTGCTTGCCCTTCTGGGTCAACTCCGCCCGGGCCAGCGCCAGTTCGTCCCGTACGAGGCGGGAGACCTGCTCGGTGGCCCGCTGCACCAACTCGGCGGTGGAGGGCTCGCTCCCGTTGTGGGATGTGCGGGCGTTCGCCACGTCAGCCATGCTGTCCTCCTTTCTCTATCACCGCGCTGTATGCCCGAAGTTGCCGCTCGTCAATCCTAAAACGCGACGAGCGGCGCACCGTTGCCGTTGGCCGGACGCCGCGCCGCGGAGTCGGCTCAGCCGATCACGCCAGAGACGTCCGGCAGCACATCCCCCGCCCAAGCCCGACCAAACCTCCCGGGGTCAGGTACGCGCTTCCTCCGGGCCGACGAATGCCTCGCTGCGGGCGTCGCCGTCGTCGCTGCCGCCGAAGACCCGGGCGTCGTCGGGCGCCTCGGTCTCGGCCGGACGGCGGGCCGGCCGCCTCGGCTGCACCCACTGCCAGGGCAGGTTGCTGCTGGCGTCGCCCAGCTCGGTGCGCATCCGGGGCATGGCCGTCGGACGGTTGTCCCGGATCCAGGCGACCAGGTGCTCCCGGACGAGGCAGCGCAGGTCCCACAGACTGCCCGCGTCGGCGGCGCTGACCAGAGCGCGCATCCGGATCATCCCGCCGGTGGCGTCGGTGACCTGCAGGACGCAGACCCGCCCGTCCCACAGCTCGGTGCCCTCGACCAGGCGGCGCAGCTCCTCGCGCATTGTCTGCACCGGCACCGCCCAGTCCACGTCGAACTCGGCGGTGCCGAGCACCGCCGCCTCGGTGCGGGTCCAGTTCTGGAAGGGCTTGCTGGTGAAGTACGAGGTGGGCAGGATCAACCGGCGGTCGTCCCAGATCTGCACGACGACGTAGCTGAGGGTCAGCTCCTCGATCCGACCCCACTCCCCCTCGACGACGACCACGTCGTCGAGCCGGACGGCGTCGCTGAAGGCGAGCTGGAGGCCGGCGAAGACGTTGCCGAGCAGGCTCTGCGCGGCGAGCGCGGCCACCACACCGACCACCCCGGCCGAGGTCAGCACGCCGGCACCGATGCCCCGCACGCTCGGGAAGGTCATCAGCATCACACCGACGGTCAGGATGACGATCACCGCGATGGTCAGTCGGCGCAGCATCACCACCTGGGTCCGGACCCGGCGGGCGTGCCGGTTGTCCGGTACGTCGACCCGGAACCGGGCCAGCGCGGTGTCCTCCACGACGACCAGCAGGGCGGCGACCAGCCAGGCGGTGCTGGCGATGACGGCGAGGACGAGCAGGTGCAGCAGCAGCCGCCGCCAGCTCTCGCCGACCGCGTACCCGGTGCTGAAGCGGACGGCGAACTGCCCGGCGACGACCACACCGGCCACCTGGAACGGGCGGTGGGCGTGGTCGGTCAACTCGGTGAACAGCAGTGACCGGCGGCCGAAGCGTCGGGTCAGCCGGTGGACGACCTCGACCAGGAACAGGGCGACCGCGGCCGCGATGAGCGCGGCGGCGGCCGTTTCGAGATAGTTCTGCACGGTTGCGATGCTTCCCTTCGACAAAACGTCGGGCACTCCGGGCAAAAGCCCAAGAGTGCCCGACGGTCCGGCTGTCGACCAGTTCAGACCTTGCGGTACCGGGACTGGAGGAAGCAGTAGATGCCGAAGGCGGCGATGCCCAGTGCGACAAGGGTCAGCAGGAAGGTGCCGTAGGACTGCTCCTGCAGGGTGCGCAGCGCGGCGTCCAGACCACGGGCCTTCTCCGGGTCGTAGTTCACCGCCGCGACGATGACCAGCAGACCGGCGATGCCGTACGCGACGCCCTTGGCGATGTATCCGGCCATGCCGAGCCGGCGGGCCAACTGGCGGGTCTTCGGGCTCATCTCGCCGGTCTTGAGGTGCTTCTCGAACTTCTTGAGGGCGCCGTAGATGACCAGGCCGACACCGATCGCGGCGAGCACCAGCCCGGCCAGGCCGACCAGCCAGCGGCCTCCGCTGGAGGTCATCAGCTTGCCGGTCAACGCCTCCTGCTGGTCGGCGCTGTTCGACCCGGCGTCCTTGAAGACCTTGAAGGCGGTCCAGGCGAAGTAGAGGTAGACGATGGTCCGGCCGGCCGAGGCGAGCCGCTCGGTGACGCGTTCCTTGCCGCGCTCGGCGCGGTGCCCGACCGCCGCCTCCAGCCCCTGCCAGATCGCCATCGCGAGCAGGCCGACCGCGACGGCGATGACCAGGAACTTACCCAGGGGCTGTTCGGAGAGGGTACGCAGCGCGCCGGACTGGTCGCCGTCGTCGGACGACGTGCCGAACGCGATCTGCAACGCCAACCAGGCGAAGAGGAGGTGGACGATGCCGTAGCCGATGAAGCCGGCCCGGGCGAGGAGTTCCAGCCACCGGCTGTCCGCCGTTCGGGAGGCGGTGGCTTCGGCGCTACGGGTGAGTGACATGGCGTCACAATCTCCGTTTCGGCAGGTTCCCAAACGTCGGCCACCGCCGCCCGGCGGATCAGTTACCCGGATTGCGCGAGACGCGGATCTTGACCTGCTGGTCGGTGACGCTGTCCACGGTGACCGCGAAGCCGCCGGCCTCGGCGGCCTGCTGCCCCATGGTGAGGCTGAGCTGCTCCCCGGCGACCTCGACTGTCACCTGGTCACCCTCGGCGCCGACCAGCTTGGCCTCGACGCCGAAGATGGTGGCGCTCGCCTCGACACCCCGCTCGAAGGTGACGGTGCAGGCGTCGAGCCCGCAGTCGGTGGAAGCGCCCTGCGAGCTGCACCCGGCGAGCACGGCGAGGCCGAGCGCCAGACCGGCGAACAGACCGGCGGTGCGGCGGGCGAGGGGAATGGGCATGGTGGCGGGTCGGTTCGTCACCTCGCCAAGAGTACGAGACGGTGGCGACAACCCCGCCGCTTGGTGATCCACCCGGCGGCCGACCAGGGCACCTGGCGCACCGGCTAGGGTCCGGGCATGCCCTTCGACATCGCCCGCACCCGGGCCGCCTACCCCGCCCTGACCGAGGGATTCGTGCACTTCGACGGCGCCGGGGGCACCCAGACCGCCACCGGTGTGATCGACGCGGTCACCGACGCCATGCGCGCGGCGGTCGGCAACCGCAGCGCCGCCTCCGTACCGGGTCGCCGGTCGCTGGACCTGGTGGCCGAGGCACGCGCGGCGGTGGCCGACCTGCTCGGCGCCGACCCCGCCGGGGTGGTGCTGGGTCCGAGCGCCACCGCGCTGACGTACACGCTGGCCCGCACGCTCGGCGCGGACTGGCGTCCGGGTGACGAGGTGGTGGTCTCCCGGCTCGACCACGACGCGAACATCCGACCGTGGGTGCAGGCCGCCGAGGCGGCCGGCGCGACGGTGCGCTGGGCCGAGGTCGACCGGCACACCGGCGAGCTACCCGCCGCCCAGTACGCCGACCTGGTGGGCGAGCGGACCCGGCTGGTCGCGGTGACCGCCGGCAGCAACGCCATCGGCACCGTGCCGGACGTGCCGGCGATCGCCAAGATCGCGCACGCGGTCGGCGCGCTGGTCTGCGTCGACGGGGTGCACTCCGTCCCGCACGGGCCGACCGACCTGACCGCGCTCGGCGCCGACGTGCTGCTGACCAGCGCGTACAAGTGGTCCGGTCCGCACCTGGCGGCGATGGTGGCCGACCCGGCCCGGTGGGCGGCGCTGCGCCCGACGAAGCTGGTGCCATCCTCCGACGCCGTGCCGGACCGGTTCGAGTACGGCACCCCCAGCTTCGCGCTGCTGTCCGGCGTGACCGCCGCGGTGGACCACCTGGCGGGGCTGGACCCGGACGCGGTCGGGGACCGGCGGGCACGGCTGCACGCCGGGCTGACCGCCGCCCAGGCGCACGAGGAGGCGCTGCTGGACCGGCTGCTCGCCGGGTTCGCCCAGCGGCCCGCGATCACCGTGTACGGCTCGCCGGCCCGGCGCTGCCCGACTGTGTCGTTCCGGGTCGCCGGGATGTCCCCGGCGGCCACCCAGGAGGCGTTGGGTGCCGCCGGGTTCTGCCTCTCCGTCGGCGACTACTACGCCTACGAGTACTTCCAGCTGATGGGTCTGCGCGACAGCGGCGGCGCGGTGCGGGCCAGCATCTACCACTACAACACCGCCGACGAGGTGGACCGGTTGCTCGCCGAACTGGACGCGCTCGCCGACGGGGCGGGGAGAATGGCCGGATGAGCACCCTGGTCGAGGACAACCCGGCGAAGCACCGCTTCGAGATCCTGGTGGACGACGCGCTTGCCGGCTTCACCGCGTACCTGATGCGTGGGGAGGTTTTGGTCTTCACGCACACCGAGGTGGACAAGAGCTTCCAGGGCAAGGGCGTGGGCGGGGCGTTGATGCGGGGCACCCTGGACCAGGTCCGCGCCCGGGGCGGCCGGGTGGTGCCGCAGTGCCCGTTCATGGCCGCGTTCATCGACAAGCACCCGGAGTACGCCGACCTGGTCGCCGACCTGCCGTAACGCGGGTCGGCCGGCGGGCGCTGACCCGCCGGCGGCCCGGTCGGCTCAGCGGGTGCCGGTGAGCACCTCGGCGACGGCCCGGCCGCTGGCCCGGGTGGCGCCGTGGGTGGCCAGGTGCACCGCCCCGGTGATCAGCTCGGGCACTCCCAACTCCACCACCACCGCGTCCGGCCGGGTGGCGAGGGCCCGTCGCACGGCGGCGCGCATCCAGTCGTGCCGGTGCAGATCCCGGACCACCAGGACCAGGGGACGGGTCCCCGCCGCGGCACCCGGGTCGGCCGGCACGTCGGGTTCGGCGTAGCGGACCGTGCGCGTGCCGGGCAGCAGCTCACCGAGCGGTGCGCCGATGCCCCAGGGGGTCTCCGCGCCGATGGCGATGTTGCGCAGCGGCTCGAACTCGACGACGTACGCCGCACGGGTCAGCGGCAGCGCGTCCGGCGCGGTGCCGGTGGCGGTGATCCGGACGGCCCGCCGGGCGGCGACCAGCCCGACGTCGGCGGGACCGCGGGCTCCGGCCGGCCCGGTACTGCGCGCGGTCATCGTCCAGGCGGCGAGTTGGCCCACCCGCTTGGCCGCCTCGGCGAGGCGTTCCTCGGGCAGCTCACCGGAGACGACAGCGGCCACTATGGCGTCGCGCAGTTCGCGGGCGGCCCGCTCGTCGGAGCGTTCGCCGCCGACGCAGATCGCGTCGGCGCCGGCGGCGAGGGCGCGGACGGTCGCCCCGGCGAAGCCGTACCGGTCGGCGACCGCGCGCATCTCCATCGCGTCGGTCACCACCACCCCGGAGAAGCCCAGCTCGTCGCGGAGCAGCCCGCCCAGGATGCGCTGGCTCAGCGTTGCCGGCAGCTGCGGGTCGAGCGCCGGAACCAGCAGGTGGCCGGTCATCACCGCCTGTACCCCGGCGGCCACGGCGGCCCGGAACGGGGCCAGCTCGCAGGCGTCCAGCCGGTCCCGGTCGGCGGTGATCCGGGGCAGGTCGTGGTGGGAGTCGACGCGGGTGTCGCCGTGCCCGGGGAAGTGCTTGGCGCAGGCCGCCACGCCTCCGGCCTGGAGCCCGCGTACCCAGGCGGCGGTGTGCCGGGCGACAAGCGCCGCGTCGGCACCGAACGAGCGCACGCCGATCACCGGGTTGTCCGGGTTGGAGTTGACGTCGGCGTCCGGGGCGTAGTTGAGGGTGACCCCGGTCGCGGCCAGTTCGACGCCGAGGTCCCGGGCCACCGCCTCGGTCAGCTCCACGTCGTCGACCGCGCCGAGGGCGAGGTTGCCGGGCCGGGAGCTGCCGTGCACCGATTCGAGTCGGGTGACGTCGCCGGCTTCCTCGTCGATCGCCACGATGACGTCCGGACGCTCGGCGCGCAGGGTCGCGGTGAGCGCCGCCACCTGCTCGGGGTCGACGACGTTGCGGGCGAAGAGCACCACCGAGCCGAGCCCCTCGCCGAGCCAGCGGCACACCCACTGTGGCGGGGTGGTGCCGACGAACCCGGGCTGCAGGACGGCGGCGGCGAGGGCCGGGAGGTGCCCGGTGGACGTGGTCACGCCACCGTCTCCTGGCGCTCGGCGTCGGTGACCGGCGTCGACGCGCCCCCGTCGGCCCACTGGTTGCGCTCGCTCATGCGGCCCCCGTACCCCATCTCTCACGCGCCCTCGGCGCGCCGCCACGGCAGGCGGTCATGCCATGGTCACACCGGGCGATTGAATAGTCAATAAACCTTACAGTTGCCTGGCGGCCCGCTCCCGGGGAAGAGTGCGGGGATGGACCCCGCCCTGCTGGCCGACGCGACGAGCCCGGCCGACATCCCCGGCGTACGCCTGCTCGGCCTGGTGGTCGGCGCCCTGCTGCTGCTCGCCGCGATCCGGGCGATGTTCGGCCGGCGCTGAGCACAGTCGTGCCGACCGCGCCGGGTGTGGCCGACGACGACCGGGGTACGGCTTCCCCATCAGCAGGTCCGCGCGCCGAAGGAGAAGCCATGAAGATCGGTTATTTTCTGTCCAGTGAGGAGTTCACGCCCGCCGAACTGGTGGAGCAGGCGCGCGGTGCCGAGCGGGCCGGCTTCGAGGCGCTGTGGATCTCCGACCACTACCACCCCTGGGTGGACGCACAGGGCCAGAGCCCGTTCGTCTGGTCGATGATCGGCGCCCTCAGCCAGGTCTGTTCGCTGCCGGTGACCACCGCGGTGACCTGCCCCACCGTCCGGATCCACCCGGCCGTGATCGCCCAGGCGGCGGCGACCAGCGCGGTGCTGCACGGCGGGCGTTTCGTGCTCGGCGTCGGCACCGGCGAGGCCCTCAACGAGCACATCTTCGGCGACGCCTGGCCGCCGGCCGACGTCCGGCTGGAGATGCTCGAGGAGGCCGTCGAGGTGCTACGCGAGCTGTGGGGCGGCGGCTTCGTCAACCACCGGGGCACGCACTACACAGTGGAGAACGCCCGGATCTACACGCTGCCCGACACCCCACCGTCGATCTACGTCTCCGGCTTCGGCCCGAAGGCCATCGACCTGGCCGCCCGGATCGGCGACGGCTACGTGAGCACAATGCCCGACGGCGAGATGGTCCGGCGGTTCCGCGAGAACGGCGGCGGCGACAAGCCGTGCCAGGCCGGCTTCAAGGCGGCGTACGCGGACAGCGAGGACGAGGGCGTGCGCATCGCGTACGAGCGCTGGCCGAACGCGGGCGTGCCGGGTGAGCTGTCCCAGGTGCTCCCCTCACCGCGTCACTTCGAGCAGGCCGCCGAGCTGGTCAAGCCGGAGATGATCAAGGAGGCGTTCGTCTGCGGCAACAGCGTCGACGCGCACCTGGAGATGATCGACAAGTACGCCAAGGCCGGCTTCGACGAGGTGTACGTGGCCAACACCGGCCCGCACTACCAGGGCCTGTTCGACCTCTACCAGCGCGAGGTGCTGCCCCGACTGCGCTGAGCCCGGCTCCGCCGACCCCATGATCGCCCGAACGCGTTTCGGCGGTCATGGGGTCGGGTACCTCCGGCCCTCGATGAAACTGTCCACGCATTCGATGACGTTGCGCCGCGCGGCCCGCAGCCTTTTCGGCTGGAAGGCACTGCGGCCCAACCAGCTTGCCGCCATGCGCGCGGTGATGAAGCGACGGGACGCCCTTGTGGTGTTGCCCACCGGTGCCGGCAAGTCGGCCATCTATCAGATTCCGGCCAGCCTGATCCCCGGCCCCACCGTGGTGATCTCCCCGCTGCTGGCTCTGCAGCAGGACCAGATCGCCTCGCTCAACGAGCGGCAACGCCCGGAGTTGCGGGCGGTGCGGATCAGCTCCAACGAGTCGCCGAACCAGCAGGCCCAGGCGATCACCGAGGTCCGCGAGGGCCGGGCGGAGTTCCTGTTCATCACGCCCGAGCAGCTCAGCAACCCGGATCGGATGGCGGAGGTCGCCGCGCTGAAACCGGCGCTCGTGGCGATCGACGAGGCGCACTGCATCTCGGCCTGGGGGCACGACTTCCGGCCCGACTACCTGGCGCTCGGGCACCTGATCGACGGCATCGGCCGGCCGCCGGTGGTCGCGCTGACCGCTACCGCGTCACCGCCGGTACGCGACGACATCATCGCCCGGCTGCGGCTGCGCGACCCGGAGGTGGTGGTCTCCGGGCTGGACCGGCCCAACCTGTTCATCGAGGTGGCGCACTGCCCCGACGAGGACTACCGGTGGCGGCGGCTGATGACGCTGCTGAGCGACGAGGGCCGGCCGGGCATCATCTACGTGCCGACCCGCCGCGCCGCCGAGGAGCTGGCCACCCGGTTGACCGACGCCGGCTTCCCGGCGCAGTTCTACCACGGTGGGATGCCGGCCGGCGCGCGTGCCGAGCTGCACGAGGCGTTCCTCGCCGACCAGGTCCCCATCATGGTGGCGACCTCGGCGTTCGGTATGGGCATCGACAAGCCGAACATCGCCTGGGTGGTGCACATGGCCCTGCCCGACTCGCCGGACAGCTACTTCCAGGAGATCGGCCGGGCCGGCCGCGACGGGCAACCGGCCCGGGTGCTGCTGCTCTGGCGGGCCGAGGACGTCGGCCTGCAACGCTTCTTCAGCGGCGGCCTGCCGGACGCCGACGAGTTGCGGGACCTGGCCGCGCTGCTGCGGCGCAAGCCGGCCACCAAGACCGAACTGCGCGAGACCACCGGCCTCGGGCCGCGCAAGCTGGGCCAGTACCTGTCCCTGCTGGAGCAGATCGGCGCGGCCGAGCCGCGGGCTCGCCAGCGCATCGGCGCCCCGCGCTACTCCCCCGCCCCGGCCGAGGCCGCCGCGGCGGCGCTCGCCGAGGCGGAGCGCCAGCAGACGGTGACCCGGTCCCGCACCGACATGATGCGGGCCTTCGCCGAGACCAACTCCTGTCGGATGCAGACCCTGCTTGCCTACTTCGGTGAGCAGATGACCGAGGTCTGCGGGCACTGCGACAACTGCCACGCCGGCACCAGCGTCGCCGACCAGGGCGCGGTCGGGCCGTTCCCGGTGCACAGCCAGGTGCGTCACCCAGAGTGGGGAACCGGCATGGTGCTCTCCTACGAGGAGGACAAGATGACTGTCCTCTTCGAGGAGGTCGGGTACAAGACGTTGTCGGTGCGCGTGGTGTCCGAACAGGGCCTGCTGACCCTGGACTAGCCTGACCCGGGCGCCGGCGCGCGCCCGGTGGATCGACAAAGCAGAGCACCGATTGACCAAGTAGAGCACTGCGGAAGGGGCGTTGCCGTGATCGAGCAGCCGGCGTACACCGGGTTCGGTTTCTCCGACGAGGAGTGGGGGCTGCTTGTCGGTCTGCCGCAGTCGGTCCTGACCGCGGCGAGTGCCGCCGAGTCCGACGGCACCCGCCGGACCATGGCGGAGACCGCGGCCGGGCTGGAGACCATCTCCGCTGGCCGGGAGTCGGCCAGCCCGCTGGTCGCCGCAGTGGCCGGAGAGATCGTCACCCGGGTCGGTGACCCGGAGACCGGCGCGGAGCTGCCGGTCATCGCGCCCGACGATCCGCGGGCGCTTATCGACGACGTGCTGGTGCGGGCCGGCCAAGCCGCCGCGCTGCTGGCCGGCCGGGTCGACGAGGGCGAGGCCGGCGCGTACAAGCACTGGCTCGTGAAGATCGCCGAGCAGGTGGTGGGTGCCGCGTCCAGCGGTGGGCTGCTGGGCATCGGGGGCGAGGCCGTCAGCGACTCCGAGCGGCGCTTCCGCGACCGGCTCGCCCACGTGCTCACCGACTGACCGACGACAGCGGGGCGTCGACCGGACCGGTCGGCTCGGCGGCCACCGCCGCCGGGTCGCCCGGCCGGATGCCGCGCAGTGCCACGAGCGCTGTCACCGCGCCCACCAGCATCGCCGCCAGCGCGGCGAGCGCGGCCAACTGGAGGCCGTCGGTGAACGCGACCCGGGCCGCGTGCAGCACCGTGTCGGCGAGGTCGGTGGGCAGGCCGTGGGCCACCGCCAGCGCACCGCCCAACGTCTCCCGGGCCGCGTCGCGGGCGTCCGCCGGCAGCCCGGCGGGCAGGCCGTCCAGCACCTCACGCCGGTAGACCGCCGCGCCCACGCTGCCGAGGATCGCCATGCCCAGCGCGCCGCCCAGTTCACTGCTGGACTCGGTGAGCGCCGAGGCCACACCCGCCTGCTCGGGCGGTGCCGCGCCGAGGACCAACTCGGTGACGAGCGACATCACCATCACCAGGCCGCCCGCGTAGATGCTCGCGCCGACAAGCAGGACCCACAGCGCCGAGTCCGGGGTGACCTGGGTCAGCACCACGAAGCCGAGCCCGGCGATCGCGAAGCCCGCACCGATCAGGTACGCCCGCTCGACGCGCTGGGCGAGCGCGGCGGCGGCCGGCGCGACTCCGCCCACGGCGAGGGACGGCACCAGGCTCCACAGCGCCGCCCGCAGCGGGCTCAGGCCGAGCACCAACTGCAGGTGCTGGGTGGTGAAGATGGCGAATCCGACGATGGCGAACATCGCCAGCAGGTTGACCGCGAGCGATCCGGCGAAGCCGGGGCGGCGGAACAGCCCGAGGTCGACCATCGGGTACGCCCGGGTCCGCTGCCGGTGCAGGAACAGCGCGCCCACCAGCAGGCCGGCCACGATGACGAGCACCCTCGGCACGCTGACCCCGTCGCGGGCCATCTCCTTGATGCCGTAGATGACCGGCAGCAGCGCGCCGAGCGACAGCGCGGCGCTGAGCAGGTCGAACCGTCCGGTCGCCGGGTGGCGGAACTCGGGCACCAGCAGCGGGGCGAGCACTAGCAGCATCAGCATCGCCGGAATGTTGATCAGGAAGATCGAGCCCCACCAGAAGTGCTCCAGCAGGATGCCACTGAGCACGGGTCCGATGGCGATGCCACCGGTGAGGGTGGCGGTCCAGATGGCGATCGCGGTGCCGCGCTGCTTGGCGTCGTGGAACATGTTGCGCACCAGGGCGAGCGTGGAGGGCATCAGGGTGGCCCCACCGACGCCGAGCACCGCGCGTGCGGCAATCAGCGTCGCGGCGCTGTCGGCGTACGCGGCCAGCAGGGACGCCGCTCCGAAGGCGGCAGCGCCGACGAGCAGGAGCCGGCGGCGGCCGATCCGGTCTCCGAGCGCACCCATCGTGATGAGCAGCCCGGCCAGTACGAAGCCGTAGATGTCGAAGATCCAGAGCTGCTGGCTGCCGGTGGGGCGCAGCTCCGCGCTGATGAACGGGACGGCGAAGTAGAGCACCGACACGTCCATCGAGACCAGGAGCAGCGGCAACATCAACACGGTGAAGCCGATCCACTCCCGCCGGCCGGCCCGCGGTGCCGGTGTGGTCATCGTCGTCATGATCCATTTCCTCTCTGCGTATGGCGTACGCTGTTCTGCGTAGACCATACGCAGAACTAAGATCGCCAGGCAAGGAGGAAAAGTGGCGGCACAGACAGACGACAGCGGGCCGACGCTCCCAGCGGCCATCGAAAGCGCCTGGGGGCTGCGGGACCGTCCACCCAAGGGCCCCCGGCCGGGCCTGAGCGTGCCCGCCATCGTCGACGCCGCCGTCCGGGTGGCCGACGCCGACGGGCTGGCCACCGTCTCGATGAGCCGG
Source organism: Micromonospora sp. NPDC049047 (assembly GCF_040649135.1). NCBI lineage: Bacteria > Bacillati > Actinomycetota > Actinomycetes > Micromonosporales > Micromonosporaceae > Micromonospora > Micromonospora sp. NPDC049047. The sequence continues at coordinate 44,654 of NZ_JBEZEY010000020.1, read as the reverse complement.
GTCGCCAAGGAGCTGGGCTCCGCCACCATGGCCCTCTACCGCCACGTCGGGTCGAAGGACGAGCTGCTGACGCTCATGCTCGACGCCGGCTACGGCCCGCCGCCCGGCCCGCCCCCGCCGGGGAGCGACTGGCGGGCCGGGCTGACCCGGTGGGCCTGGGCCGAGCATGACGTCCTGCGGCACCGGACCTGGCTGCTGCACGTGCCCATCACCGGCCCACCGATCACCCCACACCAGCTCGGCTGGCTGGAGGACGGGCTGCGCTGCCTCGACGGCACCGCGCTCGCCGAGGGCGAGAAGATGTCGACGCTCCTGCTGGTCACCGGGTACGTCCGCAACGAGGCCACCCTCACCGCACAACTCGCCGAGGGCAGCCGGGCGGCCGGCGCCGACCCGAGCGAGCTGATGCGGTCGTACGGCCGACTGGTGGCCCGGCTCATCGACCCGGCCCGCTTCCCGGCCCTCCAACGGGTGCTGGCAGCCGGGGTGCTCAGCCAGGACGACGACCCCGACGACGAGTTCACCTTCGGCCTGGACCGGATCCTCGACGGCATCGACGCCCTGATCCGGCGGCGATCGGCCTGAACCCCGCGCCCGCTCAGGCCTTCTCCAGCAACTCCAACACCACCCGCTCGGTCTCCTCGCGGGGCGCCCGCGGGTCCACCGACGCCACCACCCCGTCGTGGTACAGGTCGACCACCCGCGGATCCACGTACGACGCGCGCGCCACCGTCGGGGTGTTGCCCAGCAGTTCGGCCACCTCGCGCATCACCGCGACCACCGCCCTGCGCCGGGCGGTGACCGAGCGGGCCGGGCCGGCGGTGGCCAACTCGGTGGCGGCCAGCACCGTGGCGTGCCAGGTGCGGAAATCCTTGGCGGTCATCTCCCCACCGCTGGCGTCGCGCAGATAACCGTTCACCTCGTCGCTGCGCACGTCGCGCCAGTCCCGACCGTCCCAGTAGCCGAACAGCCGGTCCGCCCGCCGCCGCCGACGCCGCAGATTGACAAGCACCTGGCACAGCTCCGGGTCCTCGATCCGGCGTACCTGCTCGATGCCACCCTTGGCGGGAAACACAAGCACCACACAGCCGCGCCGGGACCGGGCGTGCTCGGGACGCAACGTGGACACCCCGTACGTCGGGTCGTCGCCGGCCGCGTACTGGTCGCTGCCGACCCGGAACATGCCCATGTCCAACAGGCGGGCCACAGTGGCCAGCACCCGGTCCCGGTTCAGCCCTCGGCCGTCCAGGTCACGGCCCACCCGCTCCCGCAACGCCGGCAGCCGCCGGGCCACCTCCAGCATGTGGTCGAACTTCGCCTCGTCCTGCTGCTCGCGCCACAGCGGGTGGTAGATGTACTGCTTTCGACCGGCGGCGTCGATCCCGATCGCCTGGATGTGCCCGTTCGGGTGCGGCGCGATCCAGACCTGCTGCCAGGCCGGCGGGATGACCAGCTCACGCAGGCGGGCCACCACCGCCGGATCCCGGACCGGCGCACCGGTCGGGTCGACGAAGAGCCAGCCCCGACCGCGCCGACGCCGCCCGTACCCCGGCCGAGCCGGGTCACTACGCCGCAACCGCACCGGAGACCCGCACCGTCCTCTCCACCTCGGTCACCGCGGCCAGCACCTCGTCGAGACGCAGAGCCGCCATGCTCGGGTGGCTTCCTACCCCGTCCCACCTGGGCCAATCCCCCTCGCCGGCCCAGAGCACCCGGTGCCGGGGCCGGTTCACCGGCGGCCCCCACCGCGCCGGCGGGACCGGCCCGAACAGCACCACCGACGCGGTGCCGAACCCGGTGGCCAGGTGGGCCACCCCGGTGTCCCCGCTGACCACCAGCCGGGCGTTCGCCACCACCGCGGCGAGCGCACCGAGGTCGGTCCGGCCGGCCAGCACGGCGTCGGACGGCAAGCCGGCTGCCTCCGCCACCCGGGCCGCCAGCGCCCGTTCGTCGGCCGAGCCGGTGAGCAGCACCCGGTGCCCCTGGTTGGTGAGCGTCCGGGCCAGCGCGGCGAACCGCTCGGCGGGCCACCGCTTGGCCGGGATCTTGCTGCCCGGATGCAGCACGGTGACCCCGGTGGGCCACCCCGCCGACCCGGGCCGACGCAGACCGAGGTCGGTGCCGTCGACCGGGATGTCGTACCAGGACAGCAGCCGGCACCACCGGTCCACCTCGTGCTCGTCGACGGACCACCGGGGACCGTCGGCGCAGCCGGCGGCGGAGTTGGCGAAGGCCAGCAGCCGGCCAGGCCGGGTGGCCGCCAGCAACCGGTGCGAGTGCGGACCGCGCCCGTGCAGGTTGACCGCGACCGACGGGGTCGACCCGACCCGCAGGGGCCGATCCAGCCCGGTGGTGTCCACCAGCCGGTCGACGCCGCCGACCAGGTCGACGAGCGGCGCCAGCCAGGCGGGGGCGGCGAGCGCCAACTCCGGCGCCGGGTACGCGGCCCGCAGCGCCCGCAGCGCGGGCACCGCGGTGAGCAGGTCGCCGACGCCGAGCGCGCGCAGCACGAGGATCACGGGTACGAGGTCTCCTGCTCGGCGCAGACCACCAGCTCCCGCACCGCGCAGCCGGGCGGCTGGTTGAGCGCGAACATGATCGCGGCGGCGGTGTCGGCGGGATCGTTGAGGATCGCGTCCGGCCCCGGCTTGTACTGCGGGTCACGCTCGTCGAAGAACGACGTGCGCATCCCGCCGGGGATCAGCAGCGTGACACCGACCTGGCCGGCCAGCTCGGCGGCGAGCGCGCGGGTGAAGCCCACCACGCCGAACTTCGCCGCGCAGTAGGCGGTGGCGTCGCTCACCGCCTTGACGCCGAGGGTGGAGGCGACAGTGACGACGCGACCCCGGGACGTCAGCAGGAACGGCAGGGCAGCCCGGATCACCGCCGCCGTGGCGAGCAGATCCACTGCGACGATCCGGTCCCAGGTCTCGCCCGGCACGTCGGCGAGTCGACCCGGCACGTCCGTGCCGGCGGCGGTGACCACCGCGTCCAGGCCGCCGGCCTGCTCGGCGAGGTGTCGGGTGGCCACCTCGGCGGCCCGGGTGTCGGCCAGGTCGCACTCGGTCCAGGACACCCCGTCGGCCGGCGGTTGCCGGTCCAGCACGATCGGCCGACCACCGGAGGCGGCCACCGCGGCGACCACCGCGGCGCCCAGCCCGCTCGCGCCGCCGGTGACCAGGACGGTGGGCCCGGCGCCGGGCCGCGTCGCGGTCATCGGGTGCGTTCCCCGACGGAACGAACGATCATGTCGGTGGTGGAGCGACCGTCCAGGTAGGGCACGACCACCGTGTTCCCACCCCAGCGGCGGAGGACCTCCGCCTCCGGCAGGGTCGCTGCGGCGTCGCCACCGCCGGTGGCGTAGTCGCCGCCCTTGACCCAGATGTCCGGGCGGACCCAGGACAGCGCCGCGTCCGGGGTCGGCTCGTCGAAGATGAGCACCGCGTCGACGCAGCTCAGTGCGGCAAGCAGCCGAGCGCGGTCCCCCTCGTTCATCACCGGTCGATCCGGCCCCTTCAGCGCGGCCACGCTGGCGTCCGAGTTCACGCAGACGATCAGGCAGTCGCCGAGCTGCCGGGCCGCCTGCAGGGTGGCCACGTGGCCCGCGTGCAGCAGGTCGAAGCAACCGCCGGTGGCCACCACGGTGCCGCCCTCGGCCCGTACCTCACCGAGCAGCGCGGCGACCGCCGCGATGCCCACCCGCTCGCCGCCCGGACCGGCGACGCTCGTCGGCGTGGGACGCACCGGCGGTGGCAGCGCCGCCGCCACTCCCCCACCGGCCACGTACGCGGACGCTTCGGCGACCGCCGCCTGCACCGCCTCGGAGACCAGCGCCCCCTGGGCCAACGCGAGACTGGCGGCGGCCGCGAACCGGTCGCCAGCCCCGCAGGTGTCCCCCTCGGCGCTGCCCGGGGTCGGCACCACAAGCGGTGTCGACCCGGCGTGGCAGAGCAGCGCGCCGTCCCCGCCAAGGGTCACCGCAACCGCACCGGCCCGCCAGCGGCGGCGCAGCCCCTGCGCGCCGCGCGACGCGGCGGCCAGCCGGGAGGCGCCGGGCAGGGCGGGGACCAGTTCCCGCACCTCCGACTCGTTCGGCGTGGCCAGATGGACGCCGGGGACCGCGGCCGGTCCGCGCGGGTGCGGATCCCACACCACCGGCGCGCGGGTGGCGGACAACGCGTCGCGCAGCGCCGGCTGCCGGGCCACTCCCCGGCCGTAGTCGCTGACCAGCACCGCGGATGCCGAGCCGATCACCCGGAGCACCTCGTCGGAGGGCTCCCCCGGCTCCCCCGACGTGCCGCCCCGGTCGTGGCGCAGCAGCACCCGCCCCCGGGCCCGCAGCCGGATCTTCTCCGGCGTCGCCCCGGACAGGGCCAGCGGATACACCTGCACGCCGGCCGCCGCGAGCAGCGCGCTCAGCCGGGCCCCGCCGGCGTCGTCGGCGAGCGCGGTCACCAGCACCACCTCGGCGCCCTGCGCGGCGGCGAACACCGCCGCCAGACCGGCGCCACCCGGTCGGTCGCTGGCGGCGGCCTCGTCCAGGACCGGCACCGGGGAGTCCGGGCAGAGCCGGTTCACCACCCCTTCCACGTCCCTGTCGAGCAGCGTGTCCCCGAGCACCACCACCGGTCCCCTCACGCCTACCTCCCCGTCCCTCACGCGTCGACCTGCTGTCCGGAGCCACCGTCGAGCACCACTTCCACCCCGGTGCGCACCGGTCCGGAGCGGAGCCGGCCGGCCGGATCGGGATCCGCCGGCAGGTGCCGGCCCACCGCCGGGTCGGTGCTCGCGGCCAGTTCCTGTTCGAGGTACTCGCAGAGCAGGTGACTTGTCACCAGGTGCAACTCCTGCACGACCTGGGTGTCCGGCGACGCGACGGCCAGCACCTCGTCGCAGGCGTCGGCGAGCGGATTCGGGGCGGCGCCGGTGAGCGCCCAGGTGGTCAGGCCGGCGGCGCGGGCGGCCTGGGCGGCGCTCACCAGATTGGGGCTGCTGCCACTGGTGCTGAGCAGCAGCAGGACGTCGCCGCGACGGCCGTGGGCGCGCACCTGACGGGCGTACACGTCGGTGTAGCCGTAGTCGTTGGCGATGGCGGTGAGCGCGCTCGTCTCGGCGTGCAGCGCGATCGCGGACAGCGGCTGGCGGTCGTTGTGGAGTTTGCCGACCAGCTCGGCGGTGAGGTGCTGGGCCTCGGCGGCGCTGCCGCCGTTGCCGGCCACCAGCAGGCGTCCCCCGGCGGCCAGCCGGTGGGCCAGGTCGGCGCCCCAGCGGGCCAGCTGCGACTCGCACCGCCGGTACGGCACCAGCGCCGCGGCGAGGTTCGTCAGGTGGGTGTCGAGCAGGCTGCCGGCCGGCATCAGGCCACCACCCGGGCGGGCCGGCGAACGGCGGCGACCTCGCTGTAGACCTCGACCAACCGCTCCGCGGTGGCCGCCCACGAGTACCGCGTGCGGGCCCGCTCGCGGGCCGCCGTGGCGTACGCGAAACGCCTGATCCGGTCGTCGAGCAGGCCCTGGATGGCGCCGGCCAGCGCCTGCGGGTCCCGGGCCGGCACGAGGTCACCTGTCGTCCCGTCGACAACGGTGTCCCGGATGCCGCCGACGGCGGTGCCGACGACCGGCACCCCACAGGCCATCGCCTCCAGCGGGGTCAGACCGAACGGCTCGTACCAGGGTGCGGCGACGAGCAGGTCCGCCGAGCGGTACCAGCGGCCCATCTCCTCCCGGGGTACCGCGCCGACCAGGTGCACCCGGTCGGCCACTCCGCAGGTCTCGGCCAGGGCCCGCAACCGCCGGGCGTACGGGTCGGTCTCCAGCAGCCCTTCGGGCGGGCCGCCGACCACCACGCACTCGGCGTCACCGACCAGGGCCATCGCCCGGATCACGGTCTGGAAGCCCTTGCGTTCGACAAGTCGGCCCACGGTGAGGATCCGGGCCCGGCCCGGCTCACGGTCGGCGGCCGGCCCGAGCGGAGCGAACGTGGCGAGGTTGACGCCCGAGGGCACCACAGTCATCCGGGACCGGGGCACGCCCATCCGGACCAGCTCGCCCACCTCGTCGCGGCACTGCGCGACGATCCGGTCCACCGAGCGGCCCAACTCGCGCTCGTAGGACACCCGACGGGCCGGGCTGGTGTCCTGCACGCCCTGGTGGCGGCGCTTCACGGTGCCCAAGGCGTGGTACGTCTGCACCACCGGCACCCCGGTTTGTCGACCAGCCGTCAACGCCGCCAGGCCACTCATCCAGAAGTGCGCGTGGATCACCTCGGGCACCCAGTCCCCGCCGCGCCAGCGCTCGATCAGCCAGCTGCTGAACTCGCGCATGTGCGGCAGCAGCGCGTCCTTGGCCACCGGCTCGGCCGGGCCGGCGGGCACGTGCACCACGTCGTACCCGTCCGGGCTGCGGACGGTCACCGGCAGGTCGAGCGCGTCCCGGCGGGTGTAGACCCGCACCTCGTGTCCGGCGGCGGCGAGCGCGGCGGACAGCTCCGCGACGTGCGTGTTCTGGCCGCCGGCGTCCTCCCCTCCGAGGACGGCGAGCGGGCTGGCGTGCTCCGAGATCATCGCGATCCGCATACTTCCTCCTCCAGCAGCCGGTCCCAGTCAGCGAGGAAACGGTCGAGGCCGTACCTGTCCCGCACGGCGGTGCGCGCCGCCGCGCCGGCCTGGCGCGCGGTCGCCGGTTCGGCGATGAACCGGCGGGCGGCGTCGAGCAGGGTGTCGGTCCGGGTGGCGAGGGCGCCCGCCTCCGGTGGCACCGCCGTCACCGCCTCGGTGGTGGCGAGCGCGACGACCGGCATGCCGATCGCCATCGCCTCGATGAGGCTGAGCCCGAGCGAGGTCCACCGGCACAGGTGCAGGTACGCGCGCCGCCGGGCCAGTTCGGCGTGCATCCGGTCCTGGGGCACGTCGTCGTGGCTGATGAGCCGGTCGGCGGGCAGCCCGAGGTGGTCGGCCAGACCGGCGACGCCCATCCCGAACACGTCCAGCGGCGCGATCTCGGCGAACCGGGGCAGCAGGTCGGTGCCGGTGACCCGACCCCGCCGGACCGGCTCGTTGATCACCACGGCGAGCCTGTCGAGTTCGCCGGTGTAGGAGACGGCCGGGGCGACGATGCCGTGGTCGACAACTGTGGTGCGGCTGGTCCCGGTGTCCCAGAAGATCTGGTTGAACCCGGTGACGTGGGCAATGAGCAGGTCGTCTTGGTCGGCCATCGGGTGCCGGGTGTTGGGCACGTCGCCCTTCGGGGTGTTGTGTTCGACGTAGATGGCCGGGATGTCGCGCCCGGGTCGGCGGCGCAGCCACGCCTCGGCCCTGTCGATCTCCTCGGGTCGTTGCAGGATGACCACGTCGACGTCGGCGCCCGGCAGGTCCTCCGGGGTGACCTCGACCGCGCTGTCCGGCCAGGGATAGGTGCGGGCCCGGCCGAGGCCGTAGGGGCCGCGGTCGGGTGTGGTGGGGATCAGGTACCGGTGAGCGCCGTGCACGAACGACGTGGTCCAGGAACCGTGCACGTGCCAGAGCAGGATGTTCATCGTCGGCCACCACCGCCGCTGACGGTGAGCGTCCGCAGCGCCTCGACCACCTCGTCCGGGTCGATGCCGCGCAGGCAGGGGTGCCCGGGGACCGGGCAGTTGGGCGCACGGGTGTCCCGGCAGGGTGCGGCGGCGTCGCCGATCCGGACGGTGGGCACCCGGTAGGGCCCCCACTGGCCGAACGGGACGGTCGGCGCGAACAGGCTCACCACCGGCACGCCGGCCGCGGCGGCCAGGTGCGCGGGCCCGGTGTTGCCGACCACCACCGCGCTGGCGTCCGCGATGATGCCGGCCAGCTCGGCCAGGTCGGTCCGCCCACCCAGGTCGGTGCCGCCGGCCGCAGCGACCCGGGCGGTGACCTCACGCTCGTCCGGGCCGCCGGTGACGAGCACCCGGTGCCCGGCGGCGGCCAGCGCCCCGACGATCCGGGTCGCCACCTCCGGCGGGCAGGCCCGGCTCGACGCTGCCGAGCCGGGGTGCAGCACCACGTACCCCGGGTCGCCGAGGCCGGGCGGGCGCGGCGGCACGGCGTCGCGGCGCAGCCGGAGCACAGGTTCGTCGCCGTCGGGCAGCCGGTGGCCGGCGGCGGCGGCGAGGGAGAGGGCACGTTCGGGTTCGGGAACGCCCACCGGCACCCGGTGCCGGATGTCCAGCAGCGAACCCGGGTAGTCGTCGCTGATCGCCGCGATCCGGCCGATTCCCGCCATCCGCAGCAGCAGCGCCAGCGGCAGCGCGGACTGGTGGAACGAGGTGAACACCACCGCCTGCTCCGCGTCGACCGCGTTCAGCCGCGCGGTGAGGCTCCGCAGGGCGTCCGCGTCGACGGGCCCCGGCGTGGGGTCGATCCAGGGCAACGGGTGTTCGATGATCTCGTCGACGCCGGGCAGCAGATCGGCGGCCGCCCGTCCGCGTGGCCCACACAACAGCACCACCCGCCGGGCCCCGGCCGCGACGGCACGGATCGCCGGCCCGGTCACCAACACGTCCCCCGCCGAATCCGAGCGGACCACCAACGCCGTGCGCACCTCCTCGGCCGGCGGGGTAGCCGGCCGCACTGCCTGTTGGCGGCGCAGGATCTCCTCCACCGCCGCCGGCAGGTCGGCGGCCACCCAGCCGGCGGCGGCGATCTCCTCCGGTCGGGTCACCGGCGTGGGCACCAGCACCCCCGCCGCCCCGGCGGCCAGCGCGGCGGCGACGTCCCGGCCGATGTCGCCCACCAGCACGCACCGGGAGGCGGTAGTGCCCAACTCCCGGGCGGCGGCGTACACCAGGCCGGGCGCCGGCTTGCGGCACGCACAGCCGTCGGCGTCGTCGTGCGGACAGACCAGCCAGGCGTCGAACCCGCCCAGCAACTCCTCGACGCGGGCGTGCACGGCCCGCATCTGCGCGTCGGTGAAATAGCCCCGGGCCAGGCCCGACTGGTTCGTCACGACCGCCAGGCGCAGCCCGGCCGCCCGCAACCGGTCGAGCGCCGCCCGCGCCCCCGGCACCGGCCGCACCTTCTCCGGGTCGCCGTTGTACGGCACGTCCTCGATCAGCGTGCCGTCGCGGTCCAGCAGCACCGCGTCGTACAGGACGGGTCGGGAGCTGCCGGCGGCGGGATGCCGGGACCCGGCCGTGCCGGCGCGGTCAGCAGCGGCGTAAACCGGGGCTGACCTGCGCTGATACGGATCCTCCTGGTCCTGTCGCACAGCCGGCGGGTTCCCGGCGCCCGAAGGAGTAAACGTGGTCGGTCGGCGGGTGGGCCGGCGGCGCCCGGGTCGGCCTTACCCGTCGCCCCGGAGAAGCTAACCCGTCGATCGTTAGCCAGCGCCCCGCCCGGGGTATGGCAATCCAGTGGCGATTGTGGAGAAAGTGATCGACGCGCCCCCGCAGCGGGTGTTCGACGTGCTCGCCGACGGGTGGACGTACAGCGACTGGGTGGTCGGCACGGCACACGTACGCGACGTGGACGACGCCTGGCCCCGGGTGGGCAGCCAACTGCACCACCGGGCCGGGCCGTGGCCGTTCTCCCTGCAGGACGCGTCGACGGTGCTGGTCTGCGAGCCGCCGCACCGGCTCGTGCTGAGGGCGGGTCTCTGGCCGGCAGGTGAGGCGATAGTGGCCTTCACGCTGCAACCCGTCGACGGTGGCGCCACCCGGGTCCGCATCGGTGAGGACTTCGCCGCCGGTCCGCTGCGCTGGGTCCGCAACAAGGTCAACGACCTGGTGCTGCACCTGCGCAACCGGGAGACGCTCGACCGACTCGCCGACATCGCCACCCGACAGCCCGGGCAGCGGTAAAGCCGACGGTGGTGGTGACCGCCTGTCCGGCGGCATCGACGCCGTCGCAGCGGTCGGCCGCCTGTCGCGGCGACCGGCCCGCACCGTACGCGACCAGCGGGATCGATGTCCGCCCCCGCCGGGACATCGCCGTACGCAACGCCCGGAAGGGGTGCCTCTTCAACCCGAATGTGACAACTGGATACCCTTTCCGGGAGCCCCCTGTCCGCAAACCGAGGATGTCCGCATGATCGAGCCTGTGCAGCTACCGTCGCCGTGGCGGGACGCACGCCTGACCGTCGTCGTGCCCACCTACAACGAGGCGGGCAACCTGCCCACGCTGGTGGAGCGGCTGCTCGCCCTGCCACTGCCCGGTCTGCGCATCCTCGTCGCCGACGACAACTCCCCCGACGGCACCGGCGACGTGGCCGACAAGCTGGCCATCGAGCACCCGGACCGGATCGAGGTGGTGCACCGGGCCGGCAAGGAGGGCCTCGGCCGGGCGTACGTCGACGGGATGACCCGGGCGATCGAGGGTGGCGCCGAGTACGTGGCGCAGATGGACGCGGACCTGTCGCACCCGCCGGAGGCGCTGCCGGGGATGCTCGGCGCGTTGCTGTCCACCCAGGCGAGCGTGGTGATCGGCTCCCGCTACGTGCCCGGTGGCGAGCTGGACGAGAACTGGCCGCTGTACCGGCGGGCCCTAAGCGGCTGGGCGAACCTCTACGTGCACACCCTGCTGCGGGTGCGCATCCGGGACCTCACCGCCGGTTTCAAGATCTGGCGGGCCGAGGCGTTGCGCGACATCGGCCTGGACCGGGTGCAGTCGAACGGCTACAGCTTCCAGGTGGAGATGCACTACCTCGCCACCAAGCTTGGGCACACCATCCTGGAGGTGCCGATCCGCTTCGAGGAGCGGCAGGAGGGCATGTCCAAGATGACCACCGCGACCAAGGTGGAGAGCGCCCTGATGCCGTTCCGCCTGCGCAGCAAGCACCGCAACATCACCCGCTGAACCCAAACCCACCCCACCCGGCCCTCCCCCACCCCGGCCTCCCCGGTTGATCATGAGGTTATTGCCACTCGCCTCGGCGTGTCGTCGCCATTACCTCATGATCAACGGACGAGGCGAGGGGGGTGGGGGGTGGGGGGTGGGGGGGTGGGGGGGGTCAGTTGGGGTAGACGGCCCGGTGGGCGGTGGCGATGGCCGCGGCGTAGGCGCGGCCGGCGAGGGCGCGGTCACGGGCCAACGCGGCGCGGGCCGCGTTCGCCCCGGGCGCGCCGTGCACCCCGCCGCCGGGATGCGCCGACGCGCTGGCCAGGAAGAGCCGGTCCACCGGGGTGTCCGCGCGGCCCAGGCCAGGGATCGGGCGCAGGAACAGCTGCTGGTACGCGGCAGCGGTGCCGCCGCCCAGCGCGCCACCGACCAGGCTCGGATTGGCCTGCTCCAGCTCGGCCGGTCCGGCCACGTGTCGGCCGACGACCAGCTGTCGGAAACCCGGTGCCGCCGCCTCCAGCGCGTCCTCCATCCGCTGCACGTGCCCGGCGACGTCCTCGGCCCGCCAGTCCCGTCGAAACGGCAGGTGGGTGTACGCCCAGAGCGACTCGGTGCCCGGCGGGGAGTGGCTGGGCTCGGCCACCGACATCTGCCCGACCAGCAGGAACGGGTGGCGGGGCAGCTCGCCCCGGGCCAGCTCACCCGCGTAGTGGGTCAATCCGTCGAGGTCCGCGCCGAGGTGCACGGTGCCGGCGCCGGCCAGCTCCCGGTTGGTCCAGGGCACCGGCGCGGAGAGGGCCCAGTCCACCTTCAGCGTCGACCCGTCCCACCGGAAGTGCGCCAGATCCTCCACCAGCCGCGACGGCAGCGCCGCCGCGCCGACCAGGTCGAGGAACAACGCGGGCGCGGGCACGTCGGCGAGCACGGCCCGGCGGGCCCGCCACAGGGTGCCGCCGTCGGTGCGTACGCCCATCGCCCGGCCGCGGGCGGTGAGCACCCGGTCGACGCGGGCGCCGTAGCGGATCGTCCCTCCGCGCTCCTGAAGCCGGGCCACCAGCGCGTTGGTGATCTGCTGCGCCCCGCCCTCGGGCACCGGCCAGCCGATCTGCTGGCCGAGCATGGCCAGCAGCCAGCCGTACACCCCGGAGCCGGCCTCCTCCGGGGACAGGTCGGTGTGCAGGGCGCAGCCGGCCAGCAGGGCCGGCCCGCCGGCACCGTCGAAGAGTTCGTCGCCGAGCTTGCGGACCGGTACCACCAGGCGTCGCGCCAGTCGCAACGCACCGGCGACGTGCAGCCGACGCAGCAGGCCCAGCCCGCCGCGTACCGGTGGGAACGGCGTGGTGATCGCTGTCAGCATCGGCTCGGCCACGTCGACCCAGTCGGTGTAGGCGTTGAGCCAGCGCTTGCCGTCGCCGGGGGCGAACTGTTCGAGCGAGGCGGCCGTGACGTCCGGGTCCCGGTTGATCACCGCGGCCCGACCGTCGGGCAACAGGTGCGCCAGCACGTCCGGCGCGTGCCGCCAGGACAGGCCGTGCCGACCCAGGTCGAGCCCGCGCAGCACCGGTGAGGCGTACCCCAGGGGGTAGAAGGAGCTGTAGAGGTCGCTCAGGTAGCCGGGCGCGGTCACCTCGGCGGAGCGGATCGCGCCGCCGGGCACCGCTGTCGCCTCCAGCACCACCACCTCCCAGCCGGCGTCCGCGAGCAGGTTGGCCGCCACCAGGCCGTTGTGACCGGCCCCGACGACGACGGCGTCCACGCTCTGCGCGGCGGTGGTTGTCATCCGATCCGGCTACCCGGCACGCAACCGGGCGAAACGCGTTTGCCCCGCCAGGGCCGGGGCATCCAGCGCCGCATGTACACGGTTACGCAGTTGGTGGGTGGGGTGTGGGGCGCGGGCGGCGACGGCGGTGAGCTGGTGGTCCGTGACCCGGCAGACGACTCGCCGGTCAGCACGGTGCCGGTGGCCACCGCCGACGAGGTCGGCAAGGCGACGCAGGCGGCCCGCAACGCGGCCGCCGAGTGGGCGGCGACCCCGCCGGCCGAGCGGGCCGCGGCGCTGCACCGGGCCGCGGACGCGGTGGCGGCGACCGCCGGGGAACTGGCCGAGGCGGTCACGGCGGAGATGGGCAAGCCGTTGGCGGACGCCCGCGGCGGCGTCGAGGCGGGCATCGGCACCCTGCGACAGTACGCGGAGCTGGCTCCGCTGCGCGGAGGGCGGACCCTCAACGGCGGTGTCGACGCGCTCGACTTCCTGACTCCGCAACCGCGCGGCGTGGTCGCGGCGCTGACGCCCTGGAACGACCCGGTGGCGGTCTCCTGCGGGCTGCTCGGTGCCGCCCTGGTGACCGGCAACGTCGTGCTCTACAAGCCGAGCGAACGGACCCCCGCGACGGGTTGGCTGCTGGCCCGGGCCCTGGACGCGGCGTTGCCGGCCGGCGTGTTGTCGCTGCTCACCGGCGGTCCCGAGGTCGGTGCGGCGCTGGCCGCCCAGGAGGTCGACGTGGTGGCGCACGTGGGATCCACGGCGACCGGGCGGGCGATCGCCGCCGCCGCGGCCCGCACCGGCGCGAAGGTGCTGCTGGAGAACGGGGGCAGCGATCCGCTCATCGTCGACGCGGGTGTGGACCCGCAGTGGGCGGCGGAGCAGGCCGCGCTCGGTGCGTTCGCCAACGCCGGGCAGATCTGCGTGGCGGTGGAGCGGCTCTACGTGCACCGGGAGGTGGCCGAGGAGTTCGTGGCGGCGCTGGTCCGTCGCGCCACGGCACTGCGGCTCGGGCCGGGCCGCGACCCCGGCGCCGAACTGGGCCCGCTTGTCGACCGCCGGCACCGGGATCAGGTCCACGGTCAGGTCGCGGCGGCGGTGGCGGCCGGCGCCCGGGTGCGGGTCGGCGGCGCGGTGCCGGACGGGCCGGGGGCGTTCTATCCGGCCACAGTCGTCACCGACTGCCGGCACGACATGCCGTTGGTGCGGGAGGAGACGTTCGGGCCGGTCGCCCCGGTGGTGGTTGTCGACTCGTTCGACGAGGCGCTGCGCTGCGCCGCGGACTCCCCGTACGGGCTGGCCGCCACGGTGCTGACCACGTCGATGAGCCACGCCCAGCGGGCCTGGCGGGAGTTGCCGGTGGGCACCGTGAAAATCAACGCGGTGTTCGGCGGCGCGCCCGGCGGGGCCGCGCACCCACGACGGGCCAGCGGGCAGGGCTTCGGTTACGGCCCGGAACTGCTCGACGAGTTCACCGCCACGAAGGCGGTGCACATCGAGGCGCCGGGCGGCGGGCACTGGTGAACGGTACGGGCGGACGCAGGGGTGGCGCGTCCGCCCGTACCGTGTCGGTGTTGTCCGCCCCGGCGGTGCTCAGCCGCCGCGGGCCTTGCGGGTGGCCCTGTCGTTCGCCTTCTCGATCGCCTTGACCAGCTCCGGTTTGGTCATGCTTGACCGGCCGGGGACGTCGAGCTCGCGGGCCACCGACATGAGGTGGTCCTTGCTGGCGTTGGCGTCCACGCCACCGGCGGTTGGGGCACGCCGTTCCGGCCCGCCGCCAGCGGCCTGCTCGTCGCTCGGACCCTTGCGGTCCTTCGGCTCCCAGTGGTCGCCAACCTTCTCGAACTGGTGCTTCACCGCGGCGAAGGCGGTGCGGTGCGACCGCTCCCCCTCGCCGTAGGTCTCCACCGCCGAGTCGTGGGTCTTCTCCCAGGTGCGCTGCGCCTTCTCCGGGGAGCGTCGCAGCGTGCTGGGCAGGTCTTCGCGCCCGGGCATCTCGTCCTCCTCCGCGTCGGTCGGATCCCCCTGACGTTCCCCGGGCTTCCCTGCCTAAACGGTCGCGCGCGGCGGTCGGGTTTGTCGATTTCCCGGTGCGGGTACCGGCGGGCCAGGCCCGACCGGACGACCGGTCATCCGGTGGCCGGGGCGCAGGGAGCGGGACATGACGACCACGGAGCCCGGTACGACGCGCGGTGCGCGCGACCCCGCCGTTCCCCACCGGATGCGGCAGTTGAGCTGGCGGACCTGGCGCGGGGTGCTGGTCCGCAGCGGACAGAACTTCGTCAACGACAACTGCTCCGACTGGGCCGCCGCGCTCACCTACTACGGGGTCCTGGCGCTCTTTCCGTCCGCCATCGTGGTGGTGGCCCTGGTCGGTCTGGTCTCCAGCGGCGAGCAGACCGTCGACACCGTCGTCGACCTGGCCCGGCAGGTGGGCGCCGGCTCGGTGCTCACCGACGACGAGAACGGTGTGATCGGTGTGATCCGGGCGGTGGTGCTCCAGCAGAGCAACCCCAAGCTGCTGCTGAGCTTCGGTCTGCTCGGTGCGCTGTGGTCCGCGTCGGGTTTCATCGGCGCGTTCACCAGGGCCTCGAACGCCATCTACGGGGTGACCGAGGGCCGGCCGGTCTGGAAGCTTCGGCCTTTGCAGATCGGCCTTGCCGCGATCACGTTGGTGCTGCTCGCTGTGGTCGCCCTGGCGCTCATCGTCAGCGGCCCGGTCACCGACGCGGTCGGCGACCTGATCAACGCCGGGGGCCTGGCCCGGACGGTGTGGAGCGTGGCGAAGTGGCCGGTGCTCGCCATGGTCATGATGGTGCTGCTGTCGCTGCTGTTCTGGATCGCGCCGAACGTGCGCCAACCCCGCTTCCGCTGGCTCACCCCCGGCGGCGCGGTGGCTCTGGTCTCCTGGGCGGCTGTCTCCTTCGGCTTCGGCCTCTACGTGGCCAACTTCGCCTCGTACAAGACGACCTACGGCAGCCTGGGCGCGGCCATCGCCTTCCTCGTCTGGCTCTACCTGTCCAACTCGGCGCTGATGCTGGGCGTGCAGATCAACGCCGAGGTGCAGCGCGGACGGCAGTTGCAGGCCGGCGACCCCGACCCGGACGACCCGGTGCTGCCGCCCCGCCGGCCCGCCGACGACTGAGCCGCCGGTTTCGGGCCGCCCGTCCGGTTCGGCGCTGGACCCTGGGTCCGTTCGTGGCCCGGTGCCGGTTTAGCCGGCAGGGTGCCGGGTAGCGCAGAAGGCATGGAGCGTGGCAACAGCAAGCACGGACCGAGGATCGACGAACAGATGAGTCAGGAGGTCAGCGGCCTCGTGCAGGGGCCGGGGACCGGTGGCTCTCGGGTCGACGAGTCGCGGGTGCCGGAGCCGGCGGGCGAGGACCAGCCGGAGACGACCACCGCCCCGGCCGGCGACCTGCGCACCGGCACCCCGCAGGGGATGAGTTCCACGGACGTCGAGCAGCGTAGCCGGCTCGGCCGGTTCATCTCGATGAGCGCGCTGCCGGGCGACCGCCTGGTGCTGATCGCCAGCGCCCGCGAGAACGAGGCGCCGGACGACATCGTGGCGGCGCTGGAACGACTGCCCGAGGGCACCCTCTACCAGACGGTCTCCGAGGTGTGGGCCGCTCTCGGCAACAAGAACGAGACAACTCGCTGGTGACGAGTCGTCCCCCGACTCGATGACCACCAGCGGCTGAAGGAGGTTCCCAGAATGAGTGGCGTTACCGAACATGTGGACGTGTCAGTGCCCGTACGCACCGCGTACGACCAGTGGACGCAGTTCGAGCAGTTCCCCGAGTTCATGGAGGGGGTGTCGGAGGTTCGGCAGCTCTCCGACACGATGACCCACTGGACCGTGGACATCGCCGGGGTCAAGCGCGAGTTCGACGCCGAGATCACCGAACAGCTGCCCGACGAGCGGGTCGCCTGGCGCTCGACCGACGGCACGCAGCAGGCCGGCGTGGTGACCTTCCACCGGCTCGACGCGGACAAGACGCGGGTCACCCTCCAGCTCGAGTTCGAGCCGCACGGCGTGGTCGAGCAGGCCGGCGACAAGCTCGGCATCGTCGACCGGCGGGCCAAGGGCGACCTGGAGCGGTTCAAGACCTACATCGAGCGGCGCGGTCAGGAGACCGGCGCGTGGCGCGGCGCGGTGGACCGTCCGCAGCCCTGATCCGTGCCCACCCGACACCCGATGGCCGCCGGAATCCCGGCGGCCATCGCCGTGCCCGTTTGCGATCATCGCGCCCGGGTACGGCTGAAGGCATGACCGACGACGACATCAGGGTGTGGCGGGACGAGGAACGGCTTCCGTTGGAAGAGCTGGAGCAGGCCGTGTCGGGCTCCAGCCTCGACGGGCAGGCCGACGACGTGACAGGCAACGACGCCGGCGAGGAAGCCGCGTTCGGGCACGGGCCGGCCGCCTCGGACCGCGACGGGCAGGCCCGGGGCAACAGCCGGGAGGCGACCGACCCGGAGCGCCCCTACCGTCCCTCCACCACCGGAAGGACCGGACCGGACGTCTGACCCTCGGGTTGGGTGGGCACCGGCGGCCCGCTGGGTCGGCCGGTAGAGCGGCGGGCTCCCCACTCGTAGAGGGCGATCAACGCCAGGGCGAGCACCACCAGGGCCGAGCCCAGCACCTGCACCGACGTGTTGCCGATCAGCACACCGAGCCCGGCCGGGACGAGCGCCGCGCCGACACCGGCGGCGCCGATCTGCAACCCGATGGCCCGGTCCGCGTGGGACGTGCCGACCCGCTCGGCGGTGGTGAGGGTGAGCAGCGGGAACACCGGCGCGGCGGCGAACCCGACAACGACCAGGCCGAGCACCGCCAACGCGGCCGGACCGGGTACGGCGATCAGGCCCGCGCCCACGGCCATCCCGACGAGGCTGACGCGCAGCACCAGCGTGGCCCCCAGGCGTTCGGCCACCACGCCCTGCACGACCCGACCGACGAAGAGACTCCCCCAGTACGCGGAGACGCAGCCGCCGGCCACCGCCGCGCTCAGCCCCCGACCCTCGGTCAGCAGCAGGAACGCCCACAGGCCGGTGGACACCTCGATGGCGACGTACAACGCGAAGGCGAGCGTCCCGGACCACACCGCCGGTAGCCGCAGGGTCGCCCGGATCGGGACCCGGACGGCCGGCGAGGGCGCGGCCCCCGGGGCGGCCTCGGTGGGGGTCGGACGGTCGCGGCGCCAGGCCCGCACGGTGAGCGCGAACGCGGTGGCGAGGGCGAGCTGGGCGGCGGCCACGATGCCGTACCCCCAACGCCAGGACAGTCCGGCGCTCAGCACCCCGGTCATGATCAGCGGGCCGATCGCCACGCCCAGCCCGAAAAAGGCGTGCAACCAGTTCATGTGGCGCGGCCCGAAGGCCCCGGCCGCGTACGCGTTGAGCCCGGAGTCGACAGCGCCGGACCCGAGCCCGAGCAGCAGCGCACAGCCCACCAGCACCGCCAGTACCGGGCTCAGGGCATAGCCGGTCAGGGCCAGGCTGGCCAGCAGGGTGCTGCCGGCGAGCAACGCGCCCACCCCGATGCGGGCCAGCGTGAACCCGGCGAGCACGCTCGAGGTCAGATAGCCGACGGTGCCCGCGGTGAGCACCAGGCCGACCGCCTCGGTCGGTACGTCGAAGTCGCCCCGGATCGAGGGCCAGCCGACCCCGAGCAGGCCGTCGGGCAGGCCGAGGCTGACGAAGGCGAGGTAGGCCAGCAGGAGCAGGGAGGCGCGGGGACGCGCGGACGCGGTGGACACGGGACACCATCCTGCCGCAGGGCACCCTAGTGCCGTCGACCTCCGATCGCGCGGCGCGCAAAGAAGTCGTGTCCGGACGGTCGAGAAAACGGACAGCTCATCCAGAATCGGCCGATCGGAGGACGGCAAACGGGCTGACTCGCGTAAGAATTTCGGGATGCATCAAGGCTCCGGAATCCTCTCGCCGCGTCAGCGCCGGCTCGCCTGGCTCGGCTTCATGCTCGCCGCCCTGCAGGCACCCGTGTCCGCCCGGCTGGTCGCCGACGACTCGTGGCTGTTCAGCCTCTGCGTCGCGCTGATGGTGGCGACCGTGATCATCGCCGACGACGCGGCGCGGCGTCGCCCGGCCGACGCGACAAGCGACTGACCCACGCCGCCGGGCGGGGCTTCGCGCCCGGCCGGCCGCGGCTGCTGATCCGGTCCGCCCGGCCGCTGTCGCATCGCCGGCGCGGTGCGGTGAAACGCCGGTGATTCTCCTGCTGACCCGTCTGTGCCGGATCAACCCCCACGGTCAGCCGGAACGGCCAGTGGCGCGGCAGACATCCACCGAGTGGCCGACGGCGACGTCGTCACCTGTCGGTTAGCCTCGGTCACCATGCGTGTGCCGTTCAACCGGGTCGCCACCCGTACCGCCGTCGACTCGGCGCGGTCCACCCTGGCCGCCCTCACCGTCTCCCTCGGCACCGTCGGGCTCGCGGCCGCCGCCGCGCGACCGGGGCTGCTGGCCCTCGTCGACCAGCACGCGGCCGCCGTGCGGGACAGCCTCGACGGTGACCGCCAGCCACTTACCGCCGCCGCCCTCGCTGGCTACGCCGAGGGGGTCCGCGCCGCCGCGCTCGAGCACGGGTGGGTGCCCCCGGACGGGCCGGTGGACTGGAGCCAACCGGAGTGGCTGCTCACCCGGCTGCTCGCGGTCTGCGCGCTGGCCCGCTCGCTCGGCGACTGACCGACGACGGGGAGGGCACCCCGCGTCGTACGCGGAACACCCTCCCCACCTGCCGTGCGGTCTCGCTACGAACGGTATTGCGGAGCTTCCTCGTCCACCCGAGGCATGGCCTGGGTGCGATCGCCCCCGCGGTCGGCCATCTGCCGCTCCACGTCGCTGCGCCCGGCCACGTTGGCCTGACGCTGCTGCTGCACCGCCCGAGCCTCCCGGGCGGCCCGTTCCAGCCAGCCGTCCCAGCGGTTCTGCATCGGCTTGACCAGACCACCACCGACGCCGACGATCAGGATGCCGGCCACCGTGGCGAGCACCGCGATCAGCACCGGGGTCGTCACCGTGGTGGCGATACCGACCTGGTTCAGCGCGGCGATCACGCCGAGCGCGATGATGAAGATCGCCGTGAGGTCGGCCAGCACCTTGCCGTACGACAGCCCGCCCAGCGCCCCGGTGACCAGATCCCGGACGGCGTTGGCGATCGCAGCCGCCACCACCACGATGACGATCGCGATGAACGCCCGCGGTAGCCAGGACACCACGCCGCTGATCAGGTCACTGATCGCGTTGGGCCCCCAGACGCCGAACGCGAACTGCAACGTGAACAGCAGGACGGCGTAGTAGGCCAGTCTGGCCAGGATGTCGGAGGCGTCGTACTTCGTTCTCTCCAGGGCCCGTTTGATACCGCCACGTTCGACCGCCTGGTCGAAGTGCACCCGTTCCAGCACCGTATCCACGATCTTGAGGACGGCTCTGGCGATCAGCCAGCCGACCACCAGGATGACGATGAAGGCCACTGCCTTCGGGATGAAGAGCAGCACCGACCTCCAGGTGTCGGCGATGGCATCGCCGATGTCGGCCTGCCGGACCGCGAGGGTTTTCAGCATGATGTCCCTCCTGTCGCATGGACTGCGCCGGGCGCATACCCGGCTACCGGTCCGGCAGTCCGCGCAACGCGCCGTGTTTTCCCAGCCGGCCGACGAACAGGGGTCCTGAACTGCCCAGACGGGCAGTACGACGCCGACGGCGACGCCCCGCCGCCATGATCGGATGCCTTTTCCGACGAGCCGACTAGGCTGCGGACATGCCAGGAACGGTCGGGCGAGTCCCCACGCCAGCAACTCCCGTCCCGGGTGCGTCCACCGTCACCGGTACGGCCGCTGCCGTGCTCGCCCACAACTGGGCCGACACCGCGCTGGGCCCACCGGAGAGCTGGGACGTGGCGATCCGGGCCGTCATCGACCTGATCCTCGCCTCGCCGATGCCGATGGCCCTGGCGTACGGCGACGACCTCGTCCTGCTGTACAACGCCGCGTACGCCGAACTGCTGGGCACCAAGCACCCGAGCGCCCTCGGTCGCCCGGCCGCCGAGGTGTTCGCCGAGATCTGGGCGCTGCCCGGCGTCGGTCAGGTGTTCGAGCGCACGTACCGGCAGGGCGTGCCGTTCCTGGAGAAGGAGTCCACCCTGCCGCTGGTGCGGGGGCACTCCGCGACGGTGGAGCAGGCGGTCTTCACCCGGGGCTACTCACCGGTGCGGGACAGCACCGGACAGATCGTCGGCACGTTGACCGTCGCCGCCGAGACCACCCACGTGACCGAGCAGTTGCAGAGCCTCAGCGAGGTCGCCGCGGCGCTGGCCGGCACGCTCACCCTCGACGACGTGGCCCGGGTGGCGCTGCGGTACGCGATCACCACGTTCGACCCGGACCAGGCCTCGTTCGCGGTCGACGAGGGCGGCGGTGGTTGGCGCATGGTGCGTCGGGTCCGGGGGGAACTGCTTGACGAGGCCGACGAGCGGCTTCCGCCGCTGTGGCGGCGCGCTCCGGCGGGCTGGTCGGCCCCGGTGGTGCAGGCGGCCCGCTCCGCCGGCCCGTTCTTCGTCGGCGACGGGCAACCGCTGCGGGAGATCGCGGTGGACCGCCACGACCAGAAGATCCGCTCGATGGCGGCCCTGCCGCTTGGCACCTCGGTGGTGCGCGGTGGGCTGGCGGTCGGCTACCAGGTGCCGCACACCTGGTCGCCCGCCGAGCGGGCGCTGCTGGCCGCCTCGGTCGAGCTGATCGGCCAGGCCGCGGAGCGGGCCCGCCGGTTCGAGACCCAGCACGGCACCGCCCAGTTGTTGCAGCGCAGCATGTTGCCGGAGCACCTGCCGGACCTGCCCCGGTTGCGGGTGGCGGCCCGCTACGACCCGGGGGTGGACGGCAACGCCGCCGGCGGTGACTTCTACGACGCGTTTCTCCTGCCCGGCGGCACGCTCGGTGTGGTGCTGGGCGACGTGGCGGGTCACGATGTGCAGGCCGCCGCGCGGATGGGACAGGTCCGGGCGGCGCTGCGCGCGCTGGCCCTGGCCGACCCGGCGCCCGACGCGGTGCTGGCCGGGCTGGACCGGCTGGTGACCAGCCTGGGCGCGGAGGCCGGCACGCACGAACTCTTCGTCACCGTGGCGTTCGGCGTGATCGACGCGGAGCGGCGGGAGCTGACCCTGGCCAGCGCCGGTCACCCCGCACCGCTGATCCGTCGTGGCGACCCGGAGGGCCGCTGCCACGCCGAGTACGTCGACGTGCCGGCCGGTCCCCCGCTGGGTCTGGGCGGCCGGCCGGGCACCATCACTGTCGCGTTCCGCCCCGGTGACACAGTGCTGCTGTTCAGCGACGGGGTGGTGGAGCGTCGTCGGCAGAGCCTCAGCGCCGGGCTGGCCACCCTCGGCGACGCCGTCGCGAAGGCCGGCAGTGGCGACCCCCGGGCGCTCTGCGCCGTGGCCACCGCGGCGGTGCCCGGCAGCACCGAGGACGACGTGGCGGTGCTGGCGGTCGAGCACGCGCTCAAGCCGAGCCGTTCGGCGAGCATGGAGGTCCCCGCGGAACCGACAGCGCCCAGCCGGGTGCGGCACTGGATGACCGGGCAGCTCACCGAGTGGCAGGTGGCCGACTCGGTGATCGGGGCCGCGGTGTTGTGCACGAGCGAGCTGACCACCAACGCGTTGCTGCACGCCGGCACCGCCGCCCGGGTGGAGATCGACCTCAGCCCCGAGCGTCTGCTGGTCTCGGTAGCCGATTCCGGCACGCGGGGCACCGTGACCCGCACCCGCACCGACACGTTGAGCAGTCGTGGGCGGGGGCTGGGTCTGATCGAGGAGCTCAGCGACGCCTGGGGCACCGACCCGTCGGTCCGTGGCTCCACTGTCTGGTTCGAGATTCTGACGCCGCCGGCCACGCATCCCTGAGTGGCCCGCCGGGTAGGAGGACGACCATGCGTACCGACCAGCCCGCCGGAGTCCTCTTCGACGTCGATGGCACCCTGGTGGACACCACCTACCTCCATACCGTGAGCTGGTGGGAGGCGTTGCGCCAGACCGACCAGCCGGTGCCGATGGCGGTGGTGCACCGCTCGATCGGAATGGGTTCGGACAAGCTCCTCGACCACCTGCTCGGCCCCGAGCGGGACCGGGACGCCGACGGGAGGCTGCGCGACGCGCACGACACCCTCTACGCGGAGTACTGGGAACGTCTCACCCCGCTGCCCCGGGCCGCCGACCTGCTGCGCGCCTGCGCCGAGCGCGGCCTGCGGGTGGTGCTCGCCACCTCCGCCTCGGAACCCGAGGTGGGCGCGCTGCGCCGGGCGCTGGCCGCCGACGACGTGATCGACACTGTCACCTCCTCGGCGGACGCCCAGCAGAGCAAGCCGGCCCCGGACATCCTGGTCGCCGCGCTTGAGCAGTCCGGGTTGGCCGCCGAGCGGGTGGTCTTCGTCGGCGACTCGGTCTGGGACGTGGTGGCGGCGGGCAAGCTGGACATCCCGTGCGTCGGGTTGACCTGTGGTGGCACCAGCCGCGGCGAGCTCGCGGGTGCCGGCGCGGTGGCGGTGTACGACGATCCCGCCGCGCTGCTCGACGAGTTGGCGGATTCGCCGCTGACCCGGGCGAGGTGAGGTTCACTCCGGTTCACCCACGCGTACACGCATAGCCGGAGCTCTGCCGGGGCAAGGTCTGTCACCACCTGCCCCGCGCCCCGCGGGTGCGGCCGAAGGGTGGTGCCGTGGAGCCGGTAGACGTGGCGTTCGCGCTTGTGGGCCTGGGTGCGTTGCTCGCGGGCATCCTGCCCCGGGTGCTGGAGCGGCGTCCGCTGTCCATGCCCATCGCCTTCCTCGCCCTCGGCATGGTGGTGTTCCTGCTGCCGGTCGGGCTGCCGACACCCGACCCGCTGGCCCATCCGGAGCTGACCACCCACCTCACCGAGATCGGTGTGATCGTCGCGCTGATGGGGGCCGGGCTCAAGATCGACCGACCGTTGAGTTGGCAACGGTGGTCGTCCACCTGGCGGCTGCTGGCGATCGCCATGCCCCTGTGCATCGCGGCGGTGGCCCTGCTCGGTTGGTGGTGGGCGGGCCTGGTGCCGGCCGCCGCCCTGTTGTTGGGTGCCGCGCTGGCCCCCACCGATCCGGTGCTCGCCGCTGACGTGCAGGTCGGTGAGCCGACGGACGTGGAGGACTCCGAGGACGAGGTCCGCTTCGCGTTGACCTCGGAGGCGGGGCTCAACGACGGGTTGGCGTTCCCGTTCGTCTACGCCGCCATCGCCATCGCCTCGACCAGCCTCGCCCCGAGCGACTGGCTGGCCGAATGGTTCACAGTGGACGTGCTCTGGAAGGTGGGCGCCGGGGTCGGCGGTGGGCTGCTGATCGGCTGGCTGCTCGGCAAGCTGTTCTTCCGCGCGCCCAGTGAGCTGCGGCTGGCCCGGCACGCCGAGGGCTTCCTGGCGCTGGCTGCCACGTTCCTGGCGTACGGGCTGGTGGAGGTGATCGGCGGGTACGGCTTCCTGGCGGTGTTCGTGGCCGCGCGGGCCATCCGGGCCGCCGAGCGGACCCACGAGTTCCACTCGGTGTTGCACGACTTCGCCGAGCAGGTGGAACGGCTGCTCACCCTGGTGCTGTTGCTGCTGCTCGGCGGCGCGATCGTGGGTGGCCTGCTGGCCCCGCTGACCTGGTCGGCGGCTGCCGTCGGGGTGGCGCTGGTGTTCCTGATCCGGCCGCTCGTCGGCTGGTTGTCGCTGCGCGGGGCGCCGGGGCGACCGGCCGAACACTGGGTGATCTCGTTGTTCGGCATCCGCGGTGTCGGCTCGTTCTACTACCTCGCGTACGCCACCACGAAGGCGGACTTCCCGCAGGCGGAGCTGCTCTGGGCGACCGTCGGGCTGGTGGTGCTCGTCTCGGTAGTGGTGCACGGCATCGCGGCGACCCCGGTCATGCAGCTGCTCGACCGGGAGGGCGAGCGGACCTCCGACCCTGCCGAGCGGGACGCCGACGCCCGGCCGGTGGCCGCGGCCGGCCACACCTGAGCACACCCGCCGCGGGCCGCCTGAGCGTGCCGAGCCGCCTCCTGGGCGCGCCCTGGCGGGTGCGGGTCAGCTCAGTCGGGCGGCGATGGCCCGGCCCAGGTCCCGGCCGGAGCGCCAGGCGCTCTGCACCCGGGGCTTGCCGAACGCGTCGCCGGCCAGGCCGATCCCGTCCGCGTCGAGGTGGTGGGTGTCGCCGGTGGTGGGGCCGGTCGGCTTCGCGTACGTCCAGCGGTGCACGTGCACGTCGACGGCCGGCTCGGGAAGCCCCAGCAGGTCCCGGACGGCCTGCTCGATGGCCGGTCTGGCGCCGGTGGGTTGGGCCAGGTGCCCGGCGGCGAACTCCGGCAGGGTGTGCGCGACGAGCACCGGCGCACCGTCGCCGCGTCGGTCGCCGTCGTCGCAGACGAGGGTGAGGACCGGGTGGTCGTTGACGAACGCCCCCTGGAAGTCCGGCCAGCGCCGGGTCGGGAACCGCAGCACCGCGGCCACTGTCGGTGACCAGCGCTGCGCCTGCACGAGCTGGGTGGCGGCGGTCAGGGCCGGGTCGAGGAGCAGGGCGGCCTGTGGGCCCGGCATGGCCAGCGCGACCGCGGCGCACGACTCGCCGTCCACCGTCGGTCCGGGTTCCACGCTGAGCACCAGCCGGTCGACTGTCACCGACACCTCGCCGGCCAGTTGTTCGACGAGGGAGCGCAGTCCGCGCGGTGCGGCGAAGCGCATCGGTCCGGGCACGTCGTGGCGTCCGGCGCGGTCGTAGGACTGGAAGGTGTCGGTCCATTCGCGGACCAGCCCGGCGGCGTGCCACCGCTCGACCACGGCGGCGAAGTCCGGGTCGCTGGCGGTGAAGTACGCGGCGCCGATGTCCGCGGGGCGGCCCGCGAAGCGTTTGCTCGCCATCCGGCCGCCGCAGACGTGCCCGCGTTCCCGGACCTGGACCGGCACCCCGGCCCTGGTCAACTCGACGGCACAGGCCACTCCGGCGATGCCTGCCCCGACCACCACGACACCCGACCGGTCCACCGTCATCCGTTGATCGTAGGTGCCGGTGTGCGGGCATGAACCACCGACGATCGGGGTACTGGCACACCTGTTCGAACGAGAGGATGATGACAATGACGGACCGCCGCACCGAGCAGGTCGACCAGAGTGCCGCGATCAAGGACCCGGACGAGTGGGTCACCGGTGACGAGCCGCCGACCGCCGCACAGGAGTCCTACCTGAACACGCTGGCCCGGGAGGCCAACGCGGAACTCCCGGACGACCTGACCAAGGCCGAGGCGTCCAAGCGCATCGACGAACTCCAGGCCGAAACAGGCCGAGGCCAGTAGCCAGCTCCGTCGATCATGGGGCTGTGGTGCCTGACCTGAGGTGATACTGACACCTTTGTCACCCACCACAACTCCATGATCGACGGGGCAGGGTGGGGCTAGGTTGGGCGGGGTAGGCGGTGGAGGTGGACGTTGGTCAGGGTGCCGGCGTGTATCTCGGCGGTGAGGTAGGTGGCCTGCGGTTGGGAGCGTCGGTCGGTGGGCGAGCCGGGGTTGAGCAGTCGCAGCCCGCCGGGCGCCTCGGTATCCCATGGGATGTGCGAGTGCCCAAAGACAAGGACGTCGACATCGGGAAACCGGGCCGCGCACCGCTGCTCCCGACCGGTCCGTGGCCCGGTCTCGTGCACGACGGCGACCCGCAGGCCGTCGAGGTCGACCCGGGCCACCTCCGGCAGCCGGGCGCGCAGCGCCGGCCCGTCGTTGTTGCCGTACACCCCGACCAGGCGGCGTGACCGCGCGGTCATCGCGTCGAGCAGTGCCTCGTCCACCCAGTCGCCGGCGTGCACCACCACGTCCGCGGCCTCGATCGCCGCCCAGAGCGGGCCGGGCAGGTCCCGGGCCCGCTTTGGTACGTGGGTGTCCGCCGTGAGCACCAACCGCATGCCGGCATTCTCTCCCGCACCCCGACTGTCCGCCGGGGGACGCGGCCGGTTCAGCGACGGCCCTGGGGGGTGAAATACGCCGGGGGCATCCCGCAGTCACGCAACGTCGGGTTCTGCTCGACGTCGGTGAGCACGCCCGCGGCATTGATCAGGCCGATGTGCGAGAACGCCTGCGGGAAGTTGCCCAACTGCTCCCCGGTGTGCTGGTTGATCTGCTCGGCGAACAGGCCCAGGTCATTGACCCGACCGGCCAGGTCACGAAACAACTCGTGGGCCCGGTCCCGTTCACCGGCCAACGCCAGGCAACTCACCAGCCAGAACGAACAGATGACGAAGCCCGCCGGGTCGCCGTCCCAACGCCGCAGCAGGCCGTCGTGTGACAGCCGCCGCTCCACCGCGCGCACCGTCGAGCGCATCCGCGGGTCATCCGCCCGCAGGAAACCCACAAGCGGCATCACCAGCACCGACGCGTCCAGTTGGTCGGAATCGAAGATCCCGGTGTACGACTGGAGCCGGTCGCTCCATCCGCGCGTGAGGATCGCTTCGCGCACCTCGTCCCGGGCCGCCGTCCAGCGGGCCACGTCCTGCGGTTCGCCGAGCCGGTCGCCGAAGCGGACCGCCCGGTCCAGCGCGACCCAGCACTCCACCTTCGAGGACACGTGGTGGTGTTGGACGCCACGCTCCTCCCACATCCCCGCGTCCGGGAGTTTCCAGCCCCGCTCGGCCTGGTCGGCCAGCACCCGGAGCAGGTGGTAGACCTCCGGGTCGAACGGCTCCAACTCGTCCCGCATCAGCCAGGCGGCTTCCATCGCCGCGCCGTAGATGTCGTTCTGCCGCTGCCGCCACGCATCGTTGCCGGTCACCACCGGCGGGCTGTCCCGGTATCCGCCGAGCTGGTCCAGCCGATGCTCGGTGAGGTCCCGTTCGCCCAGCACCCCGTACATGATGGGCACCGGCTGGTCGTCGATCCGGCCCATCGCCCGGCCCAACCAGACGAACTGCCGCCGCACCTCGTCGTAGCACGCCGACCGCCACAGCGCCCGCAGCGTGTGGCTGAAGTCGCGCACCCAGACGTAGCGGTAGTCGTAGTTGCGTTCCCCGCCGAGTTCCTCGGGCAGGGAGGTGGTCACCGAGGCCACCACCGCGCCGCTGGGCCGGTACGTCATGCCCTGGACCACCAGTCCGCTGCGGCGCACCTGTTCGGCGTAGAGGCCCTGGTATCCGTGCTCGTCGGCCCAGGACCGCCAGCCGGCGACGGTGTCGGCGATCGTCTCGTCGGCGTCCGGCACCTCGGGCAGCGGGGCGTCGTAGGTCGGGGCGTACCCGAGCGTGAAGTTGTGGGTGGTGCCGGCGCGGACGGTGAACGTCGCTGTGGCATCGCCGTCGTCGCCGCACGCCAACCGCACGCTGCCACGGAAGGTGAGCCGCGCGGCGCCGGCGATGGCTTCGAGCATGTCGGCCCGCTCGACCAGGTACGCGATGGCGCGGCCGTACTCGAAGCGCGGCCGATAGTGCACCCGCATCGGAACCTCACCGCTGAGCCCGTGCACGGTGCGGACCAGCACCTGCGGGGAGCGCATCCCGATGTCGTGACCACGGCTGCCGGGTTCGAAGGCGAGCGCGTCGGTGAGCGCGACCTCCCCCTGGGCGGTCCGGAAGACGGTCCGCAGCACGAGGGTGTCGTCGAGGTAGCAGCGGTCGACTGTGAAATCGATCTCCGGCCGGATCGACCAGTGCCCGGCGTCGTCGTCGAGCAACCGGCCGAACACCGACGGGGCGTCGAACCGCCCCGGGCACCACCAGTTCACCGAGCCCGAGGCGTCCACCAGTGCCGCGGTGCGGCCGTCGGCGAGGAACCCGTATTCGCTGATCTGTCCGCTCTCCACCTGACTGGCTACCCGGGCCGCCCGCGCCCATTCCCCCGGTGGGGATGGCCCGCGCCGGGTCCGTCGGTGTTACCCCTCGGCGTGGACGGGAACCCGGGGGGCTGACGAGGGAGGATGCTCATGACGTCAGCTTCGGGGCCGACCGCCGCGTGGCGGCCCGGCACACAGGATGGCGACCTGCTTCCCACCGGGCCGGCCGGCCGCCTGTCGACACCGGCCGGTGACGGTCACGGGCCGCGGGCCGGTCCGCCGACCGTGACGATCGGATCGTATCCGGACTATCCGGCCGCCCAGCGGGTCGTCGACTATCTGGCCGACAACCGTTTCCCGGTGGAGCACACCGCCATCGTCGGCACCAACCTCACCCTGGTGGAGACGGTGCTCGGGCGGATGACCACCGGGCGGGCCGGACTGCTCGGCGCCGGCACCGGTGCCTGGTTCGGACTCTTCATCGGCCTGCTGTTCGGCATCTTCACCGTCGGCAACTGGCTGGCGGTGATCCTGGTCGGGCTGGTCATCGGCGCGATCTGGGGTGCCGTGTTCGGCGCGGTCGCGCACGCGATGACGGGCGGACAGCGGGACTTCACCTCGGCCAGCTCGCTACGCGCCGGCCAGTACGCGGTGACCGTCGACGCCCAGCTCTCCGACCAGGCCCGCCAGCTGATGGGTCGGATGCAGGTGCCCGGGTCGAGCGCCCGCTGAGCCACTGTCGAACGACCGGCCGTCCCGGCCGCACGCCGGGGCGGCCGGTCAGTGGTACGTCTGCTCGCCGGCGCGGATGTCGACCTCGACCCGGTTCTCCGGGGGTGCCAGGGGGCAGGCCCAGCGGTCGTCGTAGGCGCAGCTCGGGTTGTAGAGGTAGTTGGCGTCCAGCCGGACCCGGTCGCCGGGCAGCAGCTCGACGCCCCGACCGAAGGTGCCCTTCACCGTGTCGGTGAGGTAGCGCCCTCCCCCGTAGCTCTCCCGCCCGCAGGTGCCGTCGCGCAGCGGAACGAACAGCCCGCCCCCGTACGCCTCGATCCACCACACTGTCAGCGGACCCCAGGGCGTCTCGGCCACGGCGACCCGCCGGTACGCGATCACCCCGTCCGGGCCGCCGGTGTCGATGCGCAGCTCCCCGCTTGCCGAACGCAGGGGTGCCTCGACCACTGCGTCGGGATTGGGCGGGAAGTAGCGCACCCCGGAAAAGCCGGGCCGGTCCCCCGCCGGGATCGGGCTCTGCGGGTGGGTGGCGAACAGGTCGTCGCGGCCGGCGCGGAAGCCGACCAGGTCGGCGTCGGACAGGTACAGCCGGGCAACCCGCTTCCGCCAGTCGGCCAACTCCAGATCGCTCAACATGCTGGGGACTCCTGATCGAATCACAGCTCTCCGGACCGGACGGGTCTGCCGCACGCCTGGCAGCGCACCACCTCGGCGACGAAGACCTGGCCGAGGTCCTTGCCCTTCTGGGTGAGTTCGTACCCCGCGACCTTACCGCCGGGGTCAGCCCGCACCTCAGCTTCGGCCGTCAGCGCGACGGCCAGTTGGTGAGGACGGCGTCGAGGGCGTCCAGGGTGCGCGACCACGAGTCGTCGGTGGGGCGCGGGGTGTGCCGGAAGCCGCCGGTCTTCTCCAGGCTGACGAACCCGTGGAAGGTGCTGTGCATCATCCGCACCGCGTCGGTCTGGTCGGGCTCGGAGAGCCGGTAGCCGCGCAGGATCGCCCGGGTCATCTCGGCGTGCCGGACGCCCGCGCTCGCGGCGGCGGTCTCCGGGTCGAGGTCGATCTGCATGGCGGCGTAGCGACCCGGATGCTCTCGGGCGTAGTCGCGGTACGCGTTGGCGAAGGCCACCAGTGCGTCCTTGCCGGCCCGACCGGCCAGCGCGGCGGCGACCCGGTCGGCCAGCTCCGCAAGCGCCAGCAGGGCGATCCTGACCCGCAGTTCGTGCGCGTTCTTGAGGTGGAAGTACAGACTCGCGTCCTTCACCCCGAACTGGCGGGCCAGCGCGGCAACTGTGACGTTGTCCACCCCCACCTCGTCGGCCAGCTCGGCCGCGGCCAGGGTCAAGCGCTCGACGGTCACGCCGGCACGTGCCATGCAGCACACTCCAAACCTAGCCGTAATAAACGCTTGCCTAAGAGGGCTAGGCTACTACCTATGTTGGTCCTGACCGAATCCGCCATCCGCGCCTCCTTCGTCAACTGCAGCCGGGGCGAGGCGAAGCGGCTGGCCGTACCGAACGATCTTGAAATGCGACAGTGGGACGACCTCGACTTCCTCGGCTGGCGGGATCCCTCCGCGCCGCAGCGGGCCTACCTGGTCGCCGAAACCGACGGCAAGCTGGCCGGGGTGGTGCTGCGGGCCGCGACGCACCAGACGGGGCGCGTACGGCACAGCATGTGCTCGTTCTGCCTGACCACGCACCTCGGCGGAGGCGTCTCGTTGATGACCGCCCCCAAGGCTGGCCCGAGCGGGCGGCAGGGCGATTCCGTGGGCACGTATCTGTGCTCCGACCTGGCCTGCTCGTTGTATCTGCGGGGCAAGAAGCACGCCGGGCCGCCCGCGCCCGAGCCGCTGCCCCTGCCGGAGCGGATCGACCGCGTCCGGACGGCCCTGGCGACGTTCCTCCGCAAGGTCACCGAGTGACGGTTCGAGGCGGCCGGGGCCGGAGCGTGTGCGGACCCCGGCCCGGTCCCGGCTAGCGGTCGGTGGCCAGGCGGGCGTGCAGGTGCTCGTCGTAGCGGCGGCCGTCGCCGTACCGGTGCGACTCGCGCAGCGTCCCCTCGGCCGGGTAGCCGGCGCGGTCGGCGACCCGGCAGGACGCCGGGTTGGCCACCGCGTGACACAGCTCCACCCGGTGCAGCCTCAGATCCGCGAACGCCCAGTCGGTGAGCCGGACGACGGCGCGCACTGCCACCTGACGTCCCCTGGCGGCGGGCGCCGTCCAGTAGCCGATAGACGCGTTGCCGTCGTGGATGCTGTGCAGTGACACCGAACCGAGCAGTTCGCCGTCGGCCGCCGCGGTGACCGCCATCGAGGCGTGGCCGCCGGTGGACCAGTCGGCCCGGCGGCGCACCCAGAGCAGCGCGAACTCGTCGTCGATCGGGCCGCCGCCCTGCGGGTTCCACTGGGCGATAGCCGGGTCGCGGAGGGCGTCGCGCACCGCCGGGGCGTCCTCGTCTCGCCAGGGGCGCAGCAACAGGTCGGCGGCGGCGAGTTCCACGTGTTCCACGAGGCCGGAGTCTGGCACAGACCGCGCCGACATCGCCGCCGGACTGGCCCGCGCTTTCTTTCAAAACTGCACCAAGCACGGCACCCACCGGGCAGACGTGACGCAGGCAACGCCGAACAGCACTAGTTAAATTTTGAACGAGTGCTACTGTGGTGGACGTGACAGAGAGCCTGGACAGCACCCGAGCGGCCGCCTGGCGTGCCTACATCGAGGCCAGCCAGCGCCTGTTCACGCAGTTGGAAGACGACCTGCGCACCGACAGCGACCTCACCTTCGCCGACTACCACGTGCTGGTCCTGCTCTCCGAGGCACCGGGGCAACGACTGCGGATGGGGGAGCTGGCCAGCCGACTGGTCTTCTCCCCCAGCCGACTGACGTACCAGATCTCCTCGATGCAGCGCCGCGGCCTGGTCAGCAAGGAGCCCTGCCCGGACGACCGGCGCGGCAGCGAGGCGGTGCTCACCGCCGCCGGGCTGCTCACCCTGTCCGAAGCCGCACCCCACCACCTCGCGTCGGTGCGGGCCCACCTGATGGATGACCTCGACGACGCCGAGGTCGCCTGCCTCACCCGGGTCTTCGACCGGCTCGGCCACCGCCTGCGGGCGGCCCGGACCACGTCGAGCACCCAGCCACACGTTAAGGAGCCCTCCGATGCCCGCGATCACCGTTGACAACATCGTTGTCCTGCCGCGCCTGCCCCAACTCGGCGACGGCACCACCTTCCGCCCGGTCCGCACGGTGACCACCGCGCCCAGCGGCTTCGAGGGTGAGGGCTTCCCGGTCCGGCGTGCCTTCGCCGGGGTGTCGACCACCGACCTGGACCCGTTCATCCACCTCGACCAGATGGGCGAGGTCGACTACGCGCCGGGCGAGCCCAAGGGCACGCCGTGGCACCCGCACCGCGGCTTCGAGACCGTCACGTACATCATCGACGGCATCTTCGACCACCAGGACTCGCAGGGCGGCGGCGGCACCATCACCGACGGCGACACCCAGTGGATGACGGCCGGCAGCGGCCTGCTGCACATCGAGGCGCCGCCGGAGCACCTGGTGATGAGCGGCGGGCTCTTCCACGGCACCCAGCTCTGGGTGAACCTGCCCCGCTCGGCCAAGATGAACCCGCCCCGTTACCAGGACATCCGGGGCCGGCAGTCGGCCCTGCTCAGCACCCCCGACGGCGGCGCGCTGATCCGGGTCATCGCCGGTGAGATCGCCGGGCACCGCGGTCCGGGGTCGACCTTCACCCCGATCACCATCACCCACGTCACCGTGCAGCCGGGCGCGCAGGTCGACCTGCCCTGGCAGCCCGACTTCAACGCCCTGGTGTACGTGCTCGGCGGTCGTGGCACGGTCGGCACCGAGCGGCGACCGGTGCGTACCGGTCAGCTCGCCGTGCACGGCCCGGGCGACGCGCTGCGCTTCAGCGCGGGCCCCACCCAGGACAGCAACACCCCGGCGCTGGACCTCTACATCATGGGCGGTCAGCCCATCCGGGAGCCGGTGGCGCAGTACGGCCCGTTCGTCATGAACACCCGCGACGAGCTGCTCCAGGCGTTCGAGGACTTCAAGGCCGGCCGGCTCGGCGTCATCCCCGCCGAGCGGGTCCCGCACACCGACGGCCAGGGCCCGCGTCCCTGACCCGAGTCAGCGAGATCACCCCGGGTGCCCCGTCGACAGCACGGGGCGCCCGGGCGGCTCAGGAGACCGCGAAAATCCCGGCGACGCCCAGAATCACCATCAGCAACACCGCTACCAGCGCGCCCCGTTCGCTCTCCACCGCCGGCTCGCGGTACTCGGTCACGGGGTTCGTCGTCTCGCGGGGCATGGTGTGGCCTCCTCGGTTGTCGTGCTCGCGCTGAACGTCATCCAGGTCACCGCTCGGGCGGCCTGACATGCGGACCCGCGTCCGGGGTCCTACCGTGAGGACGTTGCCGACCTCCAGGGGGGCTGGACGTTGCCGTCGCAGGACTGGTTCCTCACCGCACAGGAACGCGCCAACCCGGTCTCTGGGTTACCCGTCTGGACCAGGGGAAACCTCGCCGAGCCGTTGATTCACGGTGCCGCGTACTTCGACCGGCTGGTCGACGAGGTGCAGGCGTTGGGGCCCGGCGACCACCTGTTCTTCACCGACTGGCGGGGCGATCCGGACCAGCGGCTGCGTCCCGACGGCCCGACCGTGGCCCAGCTCTTCGCCCAGGCCGCCCAGCGCGGCGTGGTGGTCAAGGGACTGATCTGGCGTTCGCACCTCGACGCGATGGCCTACAGCGAGGCGGAGAACCGCGACCTCAGCGAGACGATCTCCGCCGCCGGCGGCGAGGTGCTGCTCGACCAGCGGGTCCGCCGCGGCGGCTCGCACCACCAGAAGCTCGTGGTGCTGCGGCACCCAGGCGCACCCGAACGGGACATCGCGTTCGCCGGCGGGATCGACCTGTGCCACAGCCGACGTGACGACGCCGCTCACCACGGTGATCCGCAGCCGGTGCAGATGTCGCCCCGGTACGGGCCCAACCCGCCCTGGCACGACGTGCAGCTCGCGGTGCGCGGGCCGGTGGTCGGCGCGCTGGACACGCTGTTCCGGGAGCGCTGGACCGACCCGATGCCACTGGATTCGGAGAACCCGATGGCCTACCTGCGGGACCGGTTGCGCGGCGCGGACCTGCGACCGGATCCGTTGCCCGAGCAACCGGCCGACCCGCCCGAGTGTGGCCCGCACCAGATTCAGGTGCTGCGCACCTACCCCGCCGTGCGCCCGCGTTACTCGTTCGCACCCGACGGCGAACGGACCGTGGCCCGCGGTTACACAAAGGCGGTACGCCGCGCCCGTCGACTCATCTACCTGGAGGACCAGTACCTGTGGTCGGCCGAGGTGGCGGACCTGTTCGCGCGCGCGCTGCGGGACAATCCCGAGCTGCACCTGGTCGCTGTGGTGCCCCGGCACCCGGACGTCGACGGCAGGTTGGCCCTGCCGCCGAACATGGTCGGCCGCGAGCAGGCGCTGTCGTTGTGCGAACGGGCCGCACCGGACCGGGTGCACGTGTTCGACGTGGAGAACCGCACCGGCGGCCCGGTCTACGTACACGCCAAGGTGTGCGTGGTGGATGACGTCTGGGCCAGTGTCGGCAGCGACAACTTCAACCGCCGGTCCTGGACCCACGA
This sequence comes from Micromonospora sp. NPDC049047, assembly GCF_040649135.1. Classification (NCBI taxonomy): domain Bacteria; kingdom Bacillati; phylum Actinomycetota; class Actinomycetes; order Micromonosporales; family Micromonosporaceae; genus Micromonospora; species Micromonospora sp. NPDC049047. The sequence goes on along the minus strand of NZ_JBEZEY010000020.1, from coordinate 9,887 downwards.
CAGCGAGTTGTCCTGCGCGGTGCTCGACGACACCCGCGACCAGCGGGCGCCCACCGACCCGGGCGGCCGCGGCGACGGGGCGCGGGTCTTCGCCCGGGACCTGCGGCTACGGCTGTGGCGCGAGCACCTGGACCGGGACCCGGACGGCGCGGACGACGCGGACCTGCTCGACCCGGCGGACGCCGTCGCGGCCGTCACGGCCGCCGCCGACGCGCTCCAACGGTGGTACGACGACGGCCAGGTGGGCGAACGACCGCCCGGCCGGCTGCGCCCGCACCGCCCGGAGCGGCTGCCGTGGTACACCCGCGCCTGGGCGCTGCCCGTGTACCGGCTGGTCTACGACCCGGATGGCAGGCCGCTGCGGGCAAGGGTGGCCGGCACCTGGTGAGTCGACCGGATCGGCTCCACCGTGGCGGCGACGACCGGATGGACGCTCAGCCCGCCGGGGTAGGCGAACGAGGAGCGCGGTGAGTAGTAGCCGAAGCCGATGGTGAGCGGGTTGGCCGGGCGGAGCTGGTAGATCGGATGCCCCGGCTGGAGGAACTCCACCGACTCGATCTCGAACGGGGCTACCGGTTCGGCGACGAACGGGTAGACCGAGCTGAGCAGCTGGCCGTCACGGCGGGTGAAGTAGCGGTGGTGCCCGCTGCTGATCGCGTGGCCGGTCTCCCCCACCCGGCACCGCGCCCGGAGCAACGTCGTCCCGTCGATCTCCGTCTCGGAGAGCAGGGTCTCGCCGCTCACCTCGATCCGGGTCCGGCCGGTGGACACCGGGGCGCCGCGGGCGGCCGCGTACTCCCGGACCAGCCGGCTGGAGGCCACGTAGGCGGTCCACCAGCCGCCCGGGTTGAGCCCGCCGGGCGCGTCCACGCCGAGTAGCGAGATGCCGAGATAGGTGAGCGTGTACGCGCCGAAGCCGGAGGTCTGCGTCTCGTCCTCGACGACGTACTGGTTGAGGAACACCTGGTGGTCGGGGCGCGGGCACAGGCCCGGCGGGACGAGTGCGGCGACGGCGTCCGGGTCCGCCGGGATCCAGCTGAAGTAGAGGGTACGGCTGTTCACGACGAGCTGGGGAGCGGCTGGATCGAGCACGGTGCCTCCGAACCGGGTGTGTACCCGCGACGCTACGGCCGGTCCCACCGGCGGGACAAGGACGGATAGTCGACACTGCTGGCCGACTGTCGGATTTCGTGTTGACCGGTCGGCTGATCCGGCCGGGCTGACCGGAGGGACCGGCCCACTGAGCGGCTGAGCGGCAGTCAGCAGTGGGTAAGGGTGATCACATCGCCCGCAACTCTGCCCTATTCGCACCCTTTGTGGTGTGACACACCTTAAGTACATCAACCTTTCGGCTAGATTTTGGGAAGACGATCAGGTTAAGGTGAGTCCCGAACGGCCCATTGAAAGCTAAACCAAAGCGTCACACCTTTTTGTCCGCGGACGAGGTGCAGGGAGGACCACCCATGACCGCGCCAACGATCACCGAGCAGCCGAGCACCACTGCGAAGGCCACCACCAAGCTCGACCCGCGTGCGCTCACCGACAGCGCCGCCGACCTGCTCAACGCCATGGCGGCGCTGCCCGTCAACCACCCGTCGCGCGCCGCACTGCGGGACCGGGCCATCGAGGCCTGGCTGCCGCTTGCCAACCACCTGGCCCACCGCTACAGCGGCCGTGGCGAGCCGACCGACGACCTGGCCCAGACCGCCGCGGTCGGCCTGATCAAGGCCATCGACAAGTTCGACCCGTCGCGCGGTGTCGACTTCGCCGGGTACGCGATCCCCACCATCATCGGCGAGCTCAAGCGGCACTTCCGGGACCGCACCTGGGACATCCGGGTGCCCCGCCGGCTCCAGGAGCTGCGGCTGGCCATCTCCGACGCCAACAGCTCGCTGCTGCAGACCCTCGGCCGCTCGCCGACGGTCGCCGACATCGCCGCCCACCTCAAGCTCACCGAGGAAGAGGTGCTGGAGGGCCTGGAGGGCGCCCGCGCCTACAACGCGGTATCGCTGTCCACCCCGACCGGTGACGGCGAGCGCGCCACCGAGCTGGGCGACATGCTCGGCGGCGAGGACAGCGAGTTCGAGCTGGCGGAGCTGCGGGTCGCCCTCGGCCCGGCGCTGGCCACCCTCGACGAGCGCGAGCAGAAGATCCTCACGCTGCGTTTCTACGGCAACCTGACCCAGTCGCAGATCGCCGACCAGATCGGTGTCTCGCAGATGCACGTCTCGCGGCTGTTGACCCGGGCGCTGACCAAGCTGCGCGGCCAGCTCGACGGCACGTACTGAGGTAGCTCACCACGATGGGCCGGGTCGACAGACCCGGCCCATCGTCATACCCCCTTGTCCCGCGCACGTGACGAGCCCGCGTAGTCCCGCGAGGCCGAGGTCCGCCGCTCCGGCGGCACCCGCGCCGGTGCGAGACTGGGTCGTGCTCTCCGACGTGACAGTGGACCTGCCGGTACGGCCGGTGCTGCCGGCGCTGGTCGCGGCACTCGACGCGGCCGGGGCCGGCGTCCTGGTCGCCCCGCCGGGCACCGGCAAGACCACCCTCGCGCCGCTGGCCGTGGCCGACCGGGTGAGTGGTCGGGTGGTGATCGCGCAACCCCGTCGGGTGGCCGCACGCGCCGCCGCCCGGCGGATGGCCGAACTGCTCGGCGAGCGGGTCGGCGACCGGGTCGGCTACGCGGTGCGCGGCGAGCGTCGGGTCAGCTCCGCGACGCGGGTGGAGGTGGTCACCACCGGCCTGCTGGTCCGCCGGCTGCACCACGACCCGGAGCTGCCCGGTACGGGCGCGGTGCTGCTCGACGAGTGCCACGAACGGCAACTCGACGCCGACCTGGCGCTGGCCTTCACTGTGGAGGCGCGGGCCGCCCTCCGGCCGGATCTGTGGCTGCTGGCGATGTCCGCCACCCCGGACACCGACCGCTTCGCCGCGCTGCTCGGCGGGTCCGCCCCGGCCCCGGTGGTGCGGGCCGAGTCGGCGCTGCACCCGGTGCAGCGCATCTGGGCACCGCCGGCCCGCCCGATCGTCGCCTCCGGAGCCGGGCCGGTGGATCGGGCGCTGCTCGACCACGTGGCCGCGACCGTCCGGCGGGCGTTGCGCGAACGTGCCGGTGACGTGCTGGTCTTCCTGCCCGGAGCCGGGGAGATCGCGGCGGTCAGCGGTCGGCTGGCCGACTTGCGCGACACCGTCGCGCTGCTGCCGCTGCACGGTCGGCAGCGGGGCACCGAGCAGGACGCGGCCCTGCGCCCCGCTGATCGACGGCGGGTCGTGCTGGCCACCGCGCTTGCCGAGACCAGCCTGACCGTGCCGGGCGTGCGGGTGGTGGTGGACGCCGGGTTGTCCCGGGTGCCCCGCATCGACCTGGCCCGTGGGCTGGGCGCGCTGGTCACCGTGCCGGTCTCCCGGGCCGCCGCCACCCAGCGGGCCGGTCGGGCCGGCCGGGAGGCGCCGGGGTACGTCTACCGGTGCTGGTCCGCGGCGACCCACGAACGGTTGCCCGCCCGAGCCGAGCCGGAGGTCGCCACCGCCGACCTGACCGGCTTCGCGCTTGAGCTGGCCGCCTGGGGCCGGCCGGACGGCGTCGGGCTCGCGCTGCCCGACGCGCCACCGGCTGCCGCACTGACGGTGGCCCGGGACACCCTGCGCACCCTGGGCGCTGTCGACGCGGACGGGCGGATCACCACACGGGGACGGGCGATCGCCGCCGCCGGCGCACACCCCCGACTGGCCCGGGCACTGCTGGACGGTGCCGGTCGGGTCGGCGCCGACCGGGCGGCCGAGGTGGTGGCGCTGCTCGCCGAGGAGAGCACTGCCGGCCCCGGCGACGACCTGGTCGCCGGCTGGCGTCGGCTGCGCGCCGGCGTCGACGCGGGTGCGACAGCACGCTGGCGCACCGAGGTACGCCGGCTGCGCGCCGCGTTGCCTTCCGGCTCCCCAACCGGCGGCCGCGCCGAGACCAGCACCGACGGCCGCGCCGAGGCCAGCACCGCAGCGAGCCCCGCAGGCCGCCGGACCGAAGCCGACGAGATCGCAGTCGACCGGGCCGGAGCCGGCCGCGCTGGGGCCAACCGTGTCGAAGGGCACCGGGCTGACCGCACGGGTGGGCTCACTGACGATCTCGCCGCTGGGCTTCTGGTCGGGCTGGCGTACCCGGAGCGGTTGGCCCGGGTGCGGCGGCCGGGCGGATCGGCGTACCTGATGACCGGCGGGACCGCCGCGGAGCTGATGGCCGGGTCGGGGCTGGCCGGGTCCGACTGGCTGGCGGTGGCGGTCGCGGACCGCACCCCCGGCGCGCCGTCGGCCCGGATCCGCCGGGCCTCGCCGGTGGACGAGGCGACGGCCCGGGAGGCGGCCGGCCCGCTGCTACGGACCAGTCGTGAGGTCGGCTGGTCCGACGGTGACGTGGTGGCCCGGGAGGTGACCCGACTGGGCGCGATCGAGCTGCTCCAGCGGCGGCTGGACCGGCCGGAGCGGGAAGCGGTGGCGGCGGCCGTGCTCACCGGTCTCCGCCAGGAGGGGCTGGGGCTGCTGACCTGGACGCCGGCGGCACGGGCGCTACGCGAACGCCTCGGTTTCCTCCGGCACCACCTGGGCGACCCGTGGCCCGAGGTCACCGACGAGGCGTTGCTCGACGCCGCAGCGACCTGGCTGGGCCCCGAGTTGGCAGCGGCCCGGCGTCGCGCCGACCTGGCCCGGGTGGACGTGCCGTCGGCGCTGCGCCGGCTGCTGCCCTGGGCGCAGGCGGCCCGCCTGGACGAGTTCGCCCCGGAGCGGATCGAGGTGCCGAGTGGTTCCCGGGTGCGGGTGGACTACTCCGATCCGGCCGCGCCGGTGCTCGCCGTGAAGCTTCAGGAGACGTTCGGCTGGTCGGTGGCTCCCCGCGTCGGTGCCGGGCGGACGCCGGTGCTGCTGCACCTGCTCTCCCCCGCGGGCCGGCCGGTGGCGGTCACCGCCGACCTGGAGTCGTTCTGGCGGACCGGTTACCCGCAGGTGCGTGGCGAGTTGCGCGGGCGCTATCCCCGGCACCCCTGGCCGGAGGATCCGCGAACGGCGACGCCCACCCGACGCGTCACGCCACGCCGACGCTGAACGCCGGCCCTACTCCTCCAGGACGTCGGCCACCACGACACTCACGTTGTCCGGTGCTCCGGCGTGCAGGGCCAGATCGATGAGCTTGCCCGTGCAGGCGGTCCGGTCGGGATAGTCCCTGAGCACCTCGGTGAGGGTGTCCGGACGGACGACGTTGGAGAGGCCGTCGCTGCACAACAGCCAGCGGTCGCCCACCCGGGGCACCATCGTCGAGTACGACGGGGTGACCTCGTCCCCCTGCAGGGCCTGGGTGACGACGGCGCGGCGCGGGTGGCTGCTGGCCTGGTCCGCGGTGATCACGCCCTGGTCCACCAACATCTGGACGAACGTGTCGTCCCGGGTGACCTGCTTGAGCACGCCCTCGCGGAACAGGTAGGCCCGGGAGTCGCCGATGTGCGCCAGCGCCAGGCAGCTGCCGGTACGCGCGAAGAGCAGGGCCGTGAGTGTGGTGCCCATGCCCTGGCGCTCGGGATCCTCGGCGACCGCCTGCCGGATCCGGGAGGTGGCCAACGCGATGCCACCTTCGAGCGCGGCGACCAGGGCGTCCTCGGGCGTCTCCACGTCCAGCGGAGCCACCGCGTCGATGGTGAGGGCGCTGGCCAGGTCGCCGGCGGCCATCCCGCCCATGCCGTCGGCGACGGCGACGAGCCAGTTTCCGGCGTGTAGGGCGTCCTGGTTTCCGCTGCGGATCAGCCCACGGTCGCTCGTTCCGACGGAACGCAGCTTCAGGGTCATGGGAGGCAGCCTGCCAGGCGAAGGGCGCAGTTGTCTCTAGGAGATCAGGACGACAGCGCGTGGCGCGGCCAATCTCACGTCCGCACGCCGGTCCGCCGCGTCGGGCCGGGCGGGGTGGTCGCCCTCGTCGCACGCCAGAACCCATCCAGTCAGATCAATTGACACGGGGTGCCGCCACTGGAAACATCGAGCCGATACCTGGGAGCGCTCCCAAGTTTTTCCACCACCACCGTCCCCCACCCGTCCGGAAGGACTCCCCGTGACGAGATCCCGACGCCGCCTCCTGTTGGCCGCGGCGACCACCCTGGCCCTCACCGGCGCGGGCGCCGGCGCGGCCTACGCCGAACCACCACCGGACGCCCCCGAGCAGATCGACAACGGCGACTTCAGCGAAGGGGTCAGCCCCTGGTTCTCCTTCGGCACCGGTGCGCTCGCCGTCACCGACGGCCGGCTCTGCACCACCGTCGCGGGTGGGCTGGCCAACCCCTGGGACGCCGGCATCGGCCAGGACGGGGTGCCACTGATCGCGGGCGCCGAATACACCCTCGGCTTCGCCGTCTCCGCCACCCCCGGCGCCGCCGTCAAGGCCGTGCTGCAACTCGGCAGCGCCCCCTACACCACGTACGCGGCAGTGGACGCCACAGCGACCGGCACCGCCCAGCGGGTCGAGCAGACCTTCACCGTCCCGGACGACAACCCGAACGCCCAACTGATCTTCCAGGTTGGCGGCTCCGCCCAGGCGCAGACCATCTGCCTCGACGACGTCTCGCTGCGCGGCGGCGAGCCGCCCGAGCCGTACGTGCCGGACACCGGGCCACGGGTCCGCGTCAACCAGGTCGGCTACCTGCCCGGCGGCCCGAAGAACGCCACAGTCGTCACCGAGGCCACCACCCCGTTGCCCTGGCAGCTGCGCAACGCCGCGGGTGCCGTCGTGGCCAGCGGCACCACCACCACCCGCGGCGTCGACGCCGCCTCGGCGCAGAACGTGCAGACCGTCGACTTCTCCAGCTACCGCACCCCGGGCAACGGCCTGACGCTCACCGTCGACGGCGAGACCAGTCACCCGTTCACCATCTCCGGCGCCCTCTACGACCAACTGCGCTCCGACTCGCTGCAGTTCTTCTACGCGCAGCGCAGTGGCATCGCGATCGACGGGGACCTGATCGGCGACGAGTACGCCCGCCCCGCCGGGCACCTCGACGTGGCACCCAACAAGGGCGACACCAACGTGCCCTGCCAGCCGGGCGTCTGCGACTACTCGCTTGACGTACGCGGCGGCTGGTACGACGCCGGCGACCACGGCAAGTACGTGGTCAACGGTGGCATCGCCACCTACCAACTGTTGAACACCTTCGAGCGCACCAAGACCGCGGCCACCGCCGACGGCGGCGCCGAACTCGCCGACGGCACACTGCGGGTGCCCGAACGCGCCAACGGCGTGCCGGACATCCTCGACGAGGCCCGCTGGGAGCTGGAGTTCCTGCTGCGCATGCAGGTACCGGCCGGCAAGCCGCTGGCCGGCATGGTCCACCACAAGATCCACGACCAGAACTGGACCGGGCTGCCGCTCGCCCCGCAGGACGACCCGCAGCCGCGTGAGCTGCATGCACCGTCCACCGCGGCCACCCTCAACCTGGCCGCCACCGCCGCGCAGTGCGCACGGCTCTTCGCCCCCTACGACGCGGCGTTCGCGGCCCGCTGCGGCACCGCCGCGAAGACGGCCTACAGCGCCGCCAAGGCCCACCCCGCGGTGTACGCCAGCCCGACCGACGGCACCGGCGGCGGCGCGTACGACGACAGCAACGTCACAGACGAGTTCTACTGGGCGGCGGTCGAGCTGTACCTGACCACCGGCGCGCCGACCTACCTGACCGACCTGACCGCGTCGCCGCACCACACCGGTGACGTGTTCGACCCGCGCGGCTTCGGCTGGCAGAGCGTCGCCGCACTGGGCCGCCTCGACCTGGCCACCGTGCCGAATGGCCTGCCCACCGCCGACCTCACCCGGGTCCGCGCCTCGGTCACCACCGCTGCCGACGCGTACCTCGCCGAGCTGCGCCGGCAGGCGTACGGGCTGCCGATGCCCGGCGACGCCAACAGCTACTTCTGGGGCGGCAACAGCAGCATCATCAACAACGCAGTCGTGCTGGCCACCGCGTTCGACCTGACCCGGAACCCCGCCTACCGCGACGGCGCCGTGCAGGCGATGGACTACATCTTCGGCCGCAACGCCCTGAACATCTCCTACGTCACCGGCTGGGGTGAGCACGCGGCGCAGAACCAGCACAGTCGGATCTTCGGCAACCAGCTCAACCCGGACCTGCCCCACCCGCCCGCCGGCTCGCTCGCCGGTGGGGCGAACGCGGCCCTGCAGGACCCGTTCGTGGCCCAGTTGCTCACCGGCTGCGCCCCGATGTTCTGCTACGTCGACGACATCAACTCGTACTCGACGAACGAGGTGGCGATCAACTGGAACTCGGCGCTGGCCTGGATCTCCTCGTTCCTGGCCGACCAGGGTGACGCCGGCGCGGTGCCGGCCAGCACCTGCTCGGTGAGCTACAGCAACTTCGGCACCTGGCAGGGCGGCACCGGGTTCACCGCCCAGCTGACCATCCGCAACACCGGCGCCACGGCTGTCAACGGCTGGAACGTGCGCTTCGCGTTCACCGGCGACCAGCGGGTCCGCGAGGCATGGTTGGCGAAGGTCACCCAGTCCGGCGCGACCGTAACCGCGCGCAACGAGTCGCACAACGCCAAGATCGCACCCGGCGGCAGTGTGATGTTCGGCTTCAACGCGACGACCTCCGGCGGCGCCAACCCCAGCCCGGGGCTGGTCACCGTCAACGGCAACCCCTGCTCGCTGTCCTGACCGGTACGGCTGGTGGCCACCCACACGGGGTGGTCACCAGCCGCTGGTGGTCGACGTGTCTCCTCACGGCGCTGTCGAGCTGATAACGCGAACGACTCACCGGATAGATGCTCACCTGACCGGCGGCTCCGCCATCACCACAACGCGGTCCGCCTCGACGTCGAAGCCGAGCACCGGATGGCTCCCGTCGCCGCCTTCGGAATCCATCAGCACGGCTTTGCCCAGGCACCTTCCGATCGCGGTCAGGAAACCGCAGAACACATCGAGCCGCTCCTGCCCCTGGAGCTCCCGCAGATCGACATCGAAGTCGATCTCGTTCGCCGCAGAGAACCGGAAGATCGCCAGAACATCCACCGACGGCCAGACCCGCAGTGCCGGGCACTCGGCGTCAGCCGGGCGGGACAACACGGCCGCCGCCGCGGGCAGCGGCAGCACCGCCGCGCCTTCGGAGTACTGGAACTCCCAGTCATGAGCGACGACGAGATCAAGGATCGACTGCCAGTCCTCGATCGAGGCGCCAGGCACGTAAACGTCTGGCAACGACCCCATCACCGCGGGATCGAAGAACCACCTGACGTCATCCCACAGCAGATCAGGCACCACACCATCCTGCCCGTACCACAGCGCCGACGCCGACCCGATTCCCTGCCGAAACCCAGAGGGGCATCCCCCGCTGAACCGCCCCTCGGCACAGCGGCCCGTCCCCGGCAGGGGCCGGAAAATTGTCGTACACCTGTTCTATTCTCGGTTCATGTTGGAGGAGTTGACGCAGGCCGAGGCGGAAGTCGCCACGTGCGCCGTTGCGTCGACCTGGGCTCTTTCGGAGTCCGACCTCGTCGCGGCACTCGACGCCGCACACCGGCTCGAGCAGCGCCTGGCGGCCGTGCAGCTGTCCCTGGTTCGAGAGCTGGACGGCCGTGGCACGGCCGTGACGCAGGGAGCATCGTCGACAGCCGTGTGGTTGCGTGAGCGACTCCGCCTCACCGTTCCCACCGCCCGCCGGCTCGTCGACCTCGCCGCCGCCCTGGACGCCGGCAACCCTGGGGTACGCGCCGCCCTGGCCACCGGAGACATCACAGTCGACCAAGCCCGGGTCATCGCCGACACCGTCGACACGGTCCAGACCTCCGCCGGCACCGCTGCCGCCGACAAGGCCGTCGGTTTGCTTGTCGAGTGGGCCGGGCAGTTC
>NZ_JBEZEY010000019.1:0-129618 GCF_040649135.1 Micromonospora sp. NPDC049047 | reverse complement strand
TCGGTGGCGCGTGCGGGGTTGGCGAACCCGCGGGCCAACGGGATCGAGGCGATCAAGCGGTTGGCTCGGCTGGATCCGATCGACGTCGCCTGCGGCGACATGGTCCTCACCCAGACCGACGTGGAGTTGCCGCTGCTGCTGTCGCGCACGCACCTGTCGTCGTACCGGTTGGGGAGCTGGTTCGGCCGGTCCTGGGCCTCCACGCTGGATCAGCGCATCGAGGTCGACGAGACCGGGGTCTACCTGGCGACCGCCGACGGCATGACGTTGATCTACCCGACCGGGGCGGACGGTCGTCCCGACCGGTTGCCGACCGAGGGGCCGCGCTGGCCGTTGGCGCAGGATCCGGCGGCCGGCACCTACCTGGTCACCGATGCGGTGCGGGGCTGGACGTGGCACTTCGGGCCGGTGCCGGGCAGCGTGGCGGGTCAGCTTCCGCTTGTCGAGGTGACCGACCGTAACGGTCACCGGGTTGATGTGCGCCACGACGACAGCGGTGCGCCGGTCGAGGTGGTGCACTCCGGTGGCTACCGGGTCCGGGTGCGTACCGAGGAGAACCGGATCGTCGGGTTCGACCTCGCCGGGGACGACGACACCGACACCGAGTTGGTTCGTTTCGGCTACGACGAGGCCGGTGACCTCACCGCTGTCGTCAACTCGTCGGGGTTGCCGCTGCGGTTCGACTACGACATCGACGGGCGGGTCACCCAGTGGGTGGACCGCAACGGCACCGAGTACCGCTACACCTACGACGAGAACGGCCGCTGCGTCGCCACCACCGGCACCGGCGGCTACCTGACCGGCCTGCTGCGCTACGACACCGACGCCCGCGTCACCACGGTCGTCGACTCCCTCGGCCACGCCACCGTCTACCAGCTCAACGACCTGCGGCAGGCCGAACAGGTCACCGACCCGCTGGGCAACGTCACCACAACCGTCTGGGACCGGTTCGATCGCAAGCTGACCGAGACCGATGCTCTCGGGCGGACGACTCGTTGGTCCTACGATGACGACGGCAACCTGGTCGAGTTCGTCCGTCCGGACGGCAGCCGGGCGACCGCCATCTACAACGAGCTGCACCAGCCGGTCGTCGTGACCGGTGCCGACGGTGCCGTCTGGCGGCGCGAGTACGACGAACGCGGCAACCTGACAATGGTCACCGACCCGACCGGCGCCACCACCCACCACCGGTACGACCAGGCGGGGCGACTCACCGAGGTGATCGACGCGCTCGGCAACGCTTCGCTGGTGACCACCGACGCAGCCGGGCTGATCACCCAGCTCACCGAGGCCACCGGCGCGGTGACGACCTACCGGCGCGATCGGGCGGGTCGGATCACCGAGGTGGTCGACCCGGTCGGTGGCACCACTCGTCTCGGCTGGACCGTCGAGGGTCGGCTCGCCTGGCGGCGGAGCCCGGACGGGGCGAGCGAGGAATGGACCTACGACCCGGAAGGCAACCTGGTCACCCACACCGACCAGACCGGGGCGACCACCGAGTTCGACATTGGCCACTTCGACCTGCCAGTGGCACTCACCGGACCCGACGGCGCACGACTGGCCTTCGCCTACGACACCGAGTTGCGGCTGACCACGGTCACCAACCCGCAGGGACTCGTCTGGCGCTACGACTTCGACCCGGCCGGGCGGCTGGTCACCGAAATTGACTTCAACGGCCGGACACAGACCTACACGTACGACGCCGCCGGCCAGGTCGTCGCCCGCACCAACGGCGCCGGGCAGAGCATCGAGCTGGTCCGCGACGTGCTGGGCAACGTCGTGGAGAAGCGCACCGCCGAGGGCGTCACCACCTACGGGTACGACCCGGCCGGCCGGCTGCTGCACGCCACCACACCCGAGGTCGACCTCCGCTTCGACCGCGATCCACTCGGTCGGGTGCTGGCCGAGACCCGCGACGGTCAGGTGGTCTCCTCGTCCTACGACCTGCTCGGCCGACGGGCCCAGCGGCGTACCCCGGCGGGGGTCGACAGCGTCTGGGAGTACGACGCCGGGCACCGGCCCGTGGCGCTGCACACCGGCGGCGCGACGGTCAGCTTCACCCACGACGCGGCCGGTCGGGAGACCCGGCGTGCGGTCGGCAGCCTCGCCCTGACCCAGAGCTGGGACGCCAACCACCGACTGCTCGCCCAGATCCTCACCGCGACCCCTGCTGCCGACGGAGGTGTGCCGGACCTGGTCGCCCACCGGGCCTACCGGTATCGCGCCGACGGTTACCTGACCGACGTCGCCGACCAGCTCACCGGCGAGCGCCGGCTGGAGTTGGACCGCGCCGGCCGGATCACCGCCGTGCGCGCCGGCGACTGGACCGAGCGGTACGCCTACGACGAAGCCGGCAACGTGACAAGCGCCGCGTGGCCCCGCTCGGATGATGACGGCGCCGCTCGGGGTGAGCGGGAGTACACCGGCACACTGATCCTCCGCGCTGGCAACGTGCGCTACGAACATGACGCCGCTGGCCGGGTCACGCTGCGGCAGCGCAAGGAGCGCTCGACCAAGCCGTCGACCTGGCGCTACACCTGGGACAGCGAGGACCGGCTGATCGCCGTCACCACCCCGGACGGCACCCGGTGGAGCTACCGCTACGACGCCCTCGGCCGCCGGACCGCCAAGCAGCGCCTCGACGCCGACGGTGGCGTGGTCGAGCAGGTCGACTTCGCCTGGGACGGCCCGCGCCTGATCGAGCAGACCCGTCGCGGCGACGACGGCGCCACGACCAGCACCTGGGAGTACGCCCCCGGCACGTTCACCCCGATCAGCCAGACCGACGGCCGCGCCGACCAGGACGAGATGGACCGCCGCTTCTACGCGATCGTGACCGACCTGGTCGGCGCCCCCACCGAGTTGGTCGACCCAACTGGAGGCGTTGTCTGGCAGCAGCGCACCACCATCTGGGGCATCCCGACCCACGTCAGCACCGTGGGCGCGGACTGCCCGCTTCGCTTTCCGGGCCAGATCCACGATCCGGAGACCGGCGCCTCGCACAACTACCACCGTTACTACGACCCCAACACCGCCCGCTACGCCTCGTCGGACCCATTCGGGCTTGAGGCGGGCTCGAATCCTCACCTATATGTTCTCAACCCGACCTTCGAAGTGGATCCGCTCGGGTTGATCCCCTATCCGGCGATTACGCCGGGGAAGAATTTCAGGCGACACTACCTGAATCATCGGGCGCTGTTGGCTAAGGTTCTTGACAAGACATACCCGAAGGTGAAGGTCGAGGAGCGAGCCGGTGGCCTCGGGCGTGAATTCCTCACTGATTTGGACGAGATGGTGAAGTCTGACCGGTTTAAGCTGGAGGGTTTGGGGCGGCTCCCCCTCGCCGCGGAGGATGCCCACATTTTTAGGGGCGAGGGCCTAACGCTGGTGACCAAAACGGATGGAGAGTTCTGGACGTTGTTGAAGAGTGGGGAACGTATGGACCTTCATATCGAGATGTTGCCATGATTCCTGCGGAGGCGCGTTTGATAGCGGCAACGGAAAAGTTGTTGTCCAGTCTCGCCGGATCGTCCTTGGAGGACGTGCACATTCCTGGTTTCCTGGACCAGGTCGACGGCATCGGGCATTTCGTTCCGCTTGCCCAGCAGGTCTACCTAGTCTTCGGAGATCGACTTCTGCTCCTGGACTCGGCCGAAAGAGGTGGCTTTCTGACTCTGAGGATTGTTGCCTCCATCGATGTTCCGGAGGCTCTCCAGGGTGAGGAGGAAAACTTTTCGGTAGGCGCGGTTGGGTCGCTCTTCATGGACAACTCAGGCGCCAACCTTCGACTGGTGAAGGTTCGTTTTGCTTTAGACTCCGATCATGACCCAGGCCTGGAATCCATCTGTGCTGCTGAATTCTGCTTCAGCGGTGGTAACACGTTGTTCGTAGATCCGTTGTGGCATCTGGGTATTCGCCTGGGGGGTGCTGGTGCCTTCGACGAATGGTGGTTGCGGGCAGGCGGCGAGTCTGGCTCAATGGAGGAGTTTTCTTGGGTTCCATCGGCCGGGTAACCGGGGTCTGCCCCGGCGCGACCGGCGGGGCAACCGAGGTCTCGGGCCGCGAGCCAACCCATCGATCATCGGGCCTGCCGTGCACGCGATGAGCTGCATGATCAGCTTGGGAAAGGCTCAATCAACTCTTCGGACGGACACGATGAATGCTGCGCAGCAGTTGGCGGCCATGCCTGTGGCGGAGGTGGTGGTCGACCGGGCCATCGTTCTCGACTGGTACGACGGGCCCCTGGAGGGCTTCGCGAGACTCGCTGCCGTGGAGGCGGTCTGGCATTTCCGGGTTATTGCCGAGCGCACCGGCGGCGACCTTCCGGATGATCGTCTCTACCAGTTCAGTCAGGTAGTAGCCACCGATGCCCTCGATCGCCTCGACGAGGCTTTGGGAGGGGCCCCCGATGACCCTCTCTGGATACCTGAGTGGGCATTTCCCGACCACGCCGCCCGCCAGCACGCCGACCGCCTGGTAGCGGATCTGATCGACCACGCCGCCGGGCAGCGGGTCATCATCCGTTCCGTTGATCTGCGCTTGGTCGATGCTCTCTGGGTGACGACCGGAAAGATTGCCAACGGGATCCAGTAGGGGAAGTTCCCGCCAGCCGCACCGTCAGATCAGGTCCCAGCTCAGCGGGGTGCCGCGCGGGACGTCGGTGGCGAAGGTGCGCCCCAGCGCCCGGTCGATCTCCACGGGTGCCAGCCCGCCGGCCGGTCGGATCGACCGGACATTGTGGCTGGTCACCGGGTCACCGGCGCGCACGTCCTCGACCACGAACAGCGAACGGCGGAACCGCAGCCCTTCCCGCTCCGCCGGGGTCGGGCCGATCGCGGTGCCACCCAACGCCTCGTACGCCCGACCGGACTCGGCGACCAGCGCCGTCAGCTCCGCCGGGTTCAGCGAGAAGTCCGAGTCCACGCCACCGTCGGCCCGGTCCAGGGTGACGTGCTTCTCGATGAAACAGGCACCGAGCGCCACCGAGGCGACCGCCACCCCGATGCCGGGCGTGTGGTCGGAGAGCCCGACCGGCACGTCGAACGCGCCAGCCAGCACCGGCAGCCGACGCAGGTTGCTGTCGGCCGGTGGTGCCGGGTAGGACGCGGTGCAGGCCAGCAGGACGATGCCCGCAGCGCCGCCGGCCCGGGCGGTGCGCACCGCGGCGTCGATCTCGGCGACCGTCGCCATCCCCGTGGAGATCACCATCGGCTTGCCGGTGCTGGCCACGAACCGGATCAGCGGCAGGTCGACAAGCTCCGAAGAAGCGATCTTGTACGCGGGCGCGTCAAGCGACTCCAGCAACTCCACAGCTGTCGCGTCGAACGGTGACGAGAAGACGGTCAGGCCACGCTCGCGGGCCCGCTCGAAGATCGGTGCGTGCCACTCGTACGGGGTGTGCGCCCGCTCGTAGAGGCGGTACAGGTTCTCCCCACCCCACAACTCGTGCCCGCTGGAGATCCGGAACGCCGGTGTGTCGACGTCGATCGTGATCGTGTCCGGCCGGTACGTCTGGAGCTTCAGCGCGTGCGCCCCGCTCGCGGCCACCGCGTCGACGATGGACAGCGCCCGGTTCAGGTCACCGTTGTGGTTGCCGGACATCTCGGCCACCACGAACGGTCGCTCCCCGGCACCGACCAGGTGTGGTCCGATCTTGATTGTCGCCGTCATTCCGACCTCTGTTCCGGTATGCCCGCACCCGCGTGCGGTGGTGCTGCTGTCGTCGTCCACCCGGCGGGCGGACGACCTGGAAAACACGTGTACCGGGAGTCGAGTCGACTCCCGGCCTGGCCTGCGGTGCTCACGGCAGCCGGCCCCCGGCCAGTGCGTCCCGCCGCTCCGCCGCGATCCCGCTGCCCCGAATCGCCGCGACGTCCGCCCCTCGACCCGGGTCCTCGTCGGCGCTCACCGGACCGACCGCGACGCCGACGGCCCCCCGCGGGGCACCGCGGCGCAGGCGACCCGCGACCCGGTGCGCCTGACGCAGCGCCGAGTACGCCAGCCAGTCACCCCGCCCGACCAGGCGGTGCTTGAGCCCGGTCACCCCGGCGGGCAGCGGATAGCCACCGGCAGGCAGGTACCGGCGGTAGTGCTCGGCGGCCCGGTGGAAGAAGTCCCGCCGCAGGTGCGGGTGCAGCCGGTCGTCGTTGCCCACCACCACCAGGTAGTGGCTGATCATCAGTTGGAACAGTTCGGCCTGCAACCGCTCGTCCGGGTGCCGGCGGGCGACCCAGTCCAACAGGCGCTCGTACTGGGCGAACGCGTCGAAGTGCCGGCCACTGCGGGTGGAGGTGATCGCGCCGTGCCGACCCTGCCGGTAGAGGTAGCAGACCCGGTTCAGCACAGAGATCTTCTCCGCGCCGATCAGCAGCGGATGGCTGAACGGGATGTCCTCGTACCAGCCGGGGAAGAACCGCAGCTCCAACTGGTCCAGGAAGTCCCGGCGGACCACCTTGTTCCAGGCGGTGTGCTGCACCCGCAGCAGTTGCGGCTGGTCGCCCAGGCGGGTCACGCCGGCGATTCCGTGCAGCAGGTGACTGCTCGCGTCGACCTCCCGCCGGCCGTCCTCGTGCACCCGCAGGTGGTCGAGCATCAGCACGTCGGGCTGGTGCTGGCGCAGCCGGTCCAGCACGGCCGGGATCGTGCCCGGCGGCACCCAGTCGTCGCTGTCGATGAACCAGACGTACCGGCCGGTGGCCACGTCGAGCCCGGCGTTGCGGGCCAGGCCCAGACCCACGTTGCTGCTCAGGTGCACGACGCGGACCCGGTCGTGTCCGGCCGCGTACGCGCGGAGCATGTCGCCGCAGCCGTCCGGTGAGGCGTCGTCGACGGCGATCAACTCGACCGCGTCCGACTCGCCGGCCGGAATGTCGGCCCGGATCGATTCGAGGCACTGGTACAGGTACGCCTCGACGCCGTACACGGGCACGACGATGCTCAGCAGCGGTGCGTGCGTCGGCTCATTGACCACGCCGCCACCTTCGACGACCTGGGTGGCCGGCCCCGGAACCGCACGTGGCCGCCGATGGTGGAGTCGCTGAACTCCCGCCCAGCGGAAGGTTAACGCCGACCGGTCGGCGCCGGCCCCGACCCGGGTGCGGCGGGCCGGTAACCGGTGGGACACGTCCGGTTCACCCGGGAGTGACCCGGTAGGGTGCCCCGGGTGCGGCCCTGCCGGGTCGTCGCGGGCGTCGCTGTCGTGCCGTCCACGCCGCGCCGAGGAGGATACGAACGTGCTGGTGACCCTGCCAAGCCTCGGCATCCGCCCATGACGAGCGCCGCCGCGACGTCAACCGCCAGGCCCGTCCCCGCTCCGTCCCGGCTGCCCTCGCTCACCGGGCTGCGGTGGATCGCCGCGCTGCTGGTCTTCGGGTTCCACGCGGGCACCATGCGGATCATCGCCGAGCCGGACTACAAGGCGGTGGTCGACAAGTTGTTCAGCCTCGGCCTGTCCGGGGTGCAGTTCTTCTTCATCCTCAGCGGATTCGTGCTGGTCTGGTCGGCCCGGGCCGGCGACTCCCGGCGTACCTTCTGGCGGCGACGAATTGCCAAGATCTACCCCAACCACCTGGTGCTGTGGGGGGCGACGTTGCTTGTCGCCTGGTGGTTCGCCGACCCGGTGCTGCCGGCCGCCGCGCTGGAGAACCTGCTGTTGTTGCAGGCCTGGGACCCCCGGCCGGGCTGGTTCTACAGCATCAACACGGTGAGCTGGTCGCTCTCCTGCGAGTTCTTCTTCTACCTCTGCCTGCCGCTGGTGCTGCCGCTGCTGCGCCGGGCCCGGCCGAAGCTGCTCTGGGCGCTCGTCGTCGCGATGCCACTGCTGATCCTCGCGCTCTGGCCGGCCCAGCACCTGGTGCCGGAGGTGAGCCGCTGGTGGTTCACCCAGATCTTCCCGCCGGCCCGGTCGCTGGAGTTCTGGTTGGGCGCGGTGGCGGCCGAGTTGATGCGCCGGGGTCTCTGGCGTGGCCCCGGGCTGACCTGGGCCAGCGTCATCTTCGTGGGTGTCTGGGCGGCCGCCGCGCAGTGGATTCCCGCGGAGTTGTGGACCACGTTGCTCGCTGTCGCGTACCTGCTTGTCATCACCGCCGCCGCGGACGCGGACGTGCGGGACCGGCGGTCGCCGTGGCGGTCCCGGCCGCTGGTCTGGCTCGGCGAGGTCTCCTTCGCCTTCTACCTGGTCCACGTGCTGGTGATGACGAGCGTGCTGCGCTTCACCGGCGACTGGGGGACCGGCTTCGCGGGTTGGCGCGGCCCGGCCGTGGTGCTCGGTTTCCTGCTGGTGACCCTGCTCCTCGCCGCGCTGCTGCACCGCTACGTGGAAACCCCGATGATGCGCCGGCTCGCACCGCGCCGTCCGGCCCGATCGGCGTCCATCCCCGGACAACGCACCGCCGCGACGCGGACCAGCGGCACCGCCGCGACCCGGACCAGCGGCACCGTCGCGACGCGGACCAGCGGCACCGCCGCGACGCGGACCAGCGGCACCGCCGCCGAGACCGACGGCGCGGGGACCCGGACCGAGGCCGACGGGCCCGACCAGACCGGCAGCCGATCAACGTACGCGGACACCCGCTGACGCCGTCCGACCTGGTCAACGGGTGCGGCGGCGCGTCGACACGCCCGTGGTCGATGCGCCACTGTCGGCACGACGGTAGCGTGGTGACGTGCTTCCGGTCGCGCTCACCTGTCCGCTGTGGTGGGTGGCGCGCTTGACGACCCGGGTGCTGACCAGCCTCGCCGTCGTCGCGGCCCTGGCGCTCGGCGCCGGTCCGGCCTCGGCCGCCGCGCCAACGTCGCACCCCGGCGTCACGTCGAGCGTGACCGCCGGGTCGCACCCGAGCGCCGCATCGAGCGTGCGCGTCGTGTCGGGTGCGGGTGCCGCCGAGGAGGCCCTCCCGGCCTGGTCGCTCGACGCGCAGCCGACGCTCCCCGAGGGTCTGGGTGCCGCCGCGACCGCCGCGCTGCCGGTGCGCCTGGCCGGGCCCGACCGGCGGTCCCTCGTCGACGCCTCCAGCGGTAGGACACCCCGGGGTCCACCCGGGCGCTGAGCCACCGGGGCAGGCGCCCCGTCGCCGCACCCTGTCGATCCACCAGCTCCGCCTTCCCGCCGATCCGTGGCCCGCCGTGGCCCGCTGGCCGGCGGGGCTCCCCATCGCTCTGTTTCCTCCGCGAGGTGCCGACCATGGAGACCGCCGTCTTCTACCAGTTCGTAACCGAGGTGCCGCAGGCCGCTGCGATCTGGTCGGCCCTGCTCCTGCTCGCGCTGGGCGTGCTGGCCGTGCTTGTCGCCCGGCCCGAACGGGACCGGCCCACCGACGACCCGTCCCCGGCCGCACCGACGGCGCGCGAGGTGGCCGCGGCCGAACTCCTCGACAGACGCCGGTACGCCGAGGAGGTCGCCGTCGCCGCCGCTGGCGCGGCCAGGACGGCCCAGCGGCGACGCGATGCCTGGCTGACCAGTCAGGAAGCTGTGGAACGCGCCTGGACGCGGTACGACGAGGCGGACACGGCCGCCCGCCGCTTCGCGGGTTGCGGGGCGCTACCCACCCCGGACACCCCCCGCACCCCCGCTGAGTACGCCGCCCGGGAGCGCTACCTGCACCGCGCGGCGATGGCGGCGTACTGGCGTGGCGACCTGAGCATGGCCCAGCTCAGCGATGTGTTCGGACACCGGCGGGGCTGGGACCCCCGGCGGCACCCGGTCGAGCAGGAAGCGCTGCTCAGTCGGTCGATCCGGGAGGAGAGACGGGCCGACTACCAGGCCGCCGCCGACGCGGAGCGGGCCCTGTGGCGGGCTGCGGAGTTGGCCGCCGAGTCGGCGCGCAGCCTTGCCGAGGAGGCCGCAGCGGCAGCGGCCCGGCTGCGGCCGAGTCGGGCGCCCGCGCGCCGGCTGGTCCGCGGGGCGGTGCGTCCCGCCGTCGTGGCACGCTGGCGCCCAGCCCGTGTGGGTTGAGCCCGATCCGTTATGTGAGCCCGCTCACGGGATTCCAGAATCGGGCGTCCGGCACGTTCGGCTCGATTGTTCACGGCGTTCTGGCCGCACTCTCGGCGACCTGTCCGGTTGTGGCCCGTAGGCGTCGCCGTAACCGCTTGTCCCATCGAGTCACGTCATCGGCAATACGCGCAGAAATTGCCGTGCAGTTTCGGGTTTACGCAGGTGGGCCTGGCTTGGCACCGTGTGGTTGGGCCAGTAGTGTCGTCCCGTCCGGTGCGGTAATCGATCGCAAGACGCGACGCCGCGCCGACCCGCTCAATCGTGATGAACGAACCGGGGACCCATCAGTAAGTCCGGGGTGAATCCGCGAGCATCGGCCCGCGGTAGGGCGATCTTCCCGCCCGAATCCGTCAGCTAACCCGGTAGGCGGTGTCGGAAGGAGTTCCATTCTCGTGCAGCACCTCCCCACCCCTCGGCTGTTCCCTCGCCTCCACGGCGCAGCGGTGCCCCCGCTCATTCGTCAAGCGACGGTGAGCTGACCCCCGGGTCATCGCCTAACCGCCCGGCCCCGCCGGGCGTCCCCTGAGCGGTTCACCATCCGCGGACCACAGTCCGCGCGCTGGCGCCTGCCCGGATGCCGGTCCGGCCCCCGGTGTGCCGCTCTCCCCCCGACCGTGGAGGACCCCGTGAAGCACACCCTGCAGCGTCAGCTCCGTCGCATCGCGACCGAGCGCCCGTACCAGATCATCGCCGCCTCCGCCGCGGCCCTCGTGATCGCCGGCACCACCGGCACCCTGCTCACCACCGCCGACGACGCGCCGGCCGACCAGCGCACCGCGACCACAGTCGCCGAGCTGCGCAGCGACGTCGCCGCCTCCCGTGGCGAGGTGCGCGACGCCTCCCCGTCGGCCACCGCAGCGCCGACAAGCGCCGCCCCGGCCACCAGCGCCGCCGCGCCCGCCGCCAAGGCCACGAGCAACCCGGACCTCACCCGTAAGCCGACGCCGCCGAAGCCGCCCGCGACCAAGGTGCTCGACTACGAGTACCAGGCGCAGAACACCTACTACAACTGCGGTCCGGCGGCCACCCGTAACGCGCTCAGCGCCGCCGGGATCGACCGTACCCAGGAGGAACTCGGCGCCGAGCTGGGCACCACCGAGATGGGCACCAACTCGGCCGAGGACACCACCCGGGTGCTCAACGCCGAGGTGAAGGGCTCCCCGTACCGGACCCGGATGTTCGCCGGCGCGCCCAGCCCGGCGCAGATGGACCGCCTCCAGGCCGATGTCGTCAAGGCCATCACCGACGGCCGGGGCGTTGTCGCGAACGTCGTCGGCGACGCCACCGACACCGACGGCGGCTGGCACTCCTACGGCGGCGGGCACTACATCGCCGTCGTGGGTTACAAGGACAACGGCCGTACGGTGCGCATCGCCGACTCGGCCAACGCTGCCGACCCGTCGTACTGGATCACCACCATCGACCTGGCCAACTGGATCGCCAGCCGGGGCTACTCCGCCTGACCCGGGCACGCTGGACCGCAGCGGGCGCCGTCCCCCACAAGGGGCCGGCGCCCGCTGCGTCTTCCACGGCGGTCCGCGGTACGCCCCGTCGACGACTCTCGTACCGGGCCGGGAACCGTGGGAGACTGCGGCCGTGGTGGATGAATCGGGTGGTCACGCCGGTCGAGGGCCGGTCCTGCTGCTGTTGCACGGGATGGGCGCGACCGGTGACGTGTGGTTGCCCTGGGCGCCGCATCTGGCCCACCACTGGCCCGGTCGGTGGCTGGCACCGGACCTCGCCGGTCACGGCTGGGCGTCGCCGCTGCCGTCGTACTCCTTCGCCGGCTTCGCCCAGCGGATCGCGCAGGCACTCGCCCCCGACGACCGGCTCGTCGTGCTCGGGCACTCGCTGGGTGGCGTGGTCGGCCTCGCGTTGGCCGCGCGCGACGCCGGGATGCCGGTGGACGCGGTGGTCGGGTTGGGCATCAAGGCGCTCTGGTCACCAGCCGAGCTGGAACATGCCGCTGAGCTGGCCGCCCGCCCGGTGAGCTGGTTCGCCAGCCGTACCGAGGCGGCCCGTCGCTACCTGCGCGTCTCCGGGCTGACCGGTCTGCTCCCGCCGGACCATCCGGTGGTGGACGCCGGCCTTCGTCAGGTCGACGGTCGCTGGCGTCTGGCCATGGACCCGACCGCGTTCGCCGTCGGCGAGCCCGACCTGGCCGCGCTGCTCGCGGCCACCGACGTGCCGGTGGTGCTGGCGCGCGGCGAGCACGACCCGATGGTCACCGACGAACAACTCAAGGAGTACGGCGTACCGGTCGCCACGTTGCCCGGGCTCGGGCACAACGCTCACGTGGAGGACCCAGCGGCCGTGTTGGCGCTGCTCGACCCGTACCGCTGAGCGTCCCGGGGCGGGTGGGCCGACAGTCCGGGTCAGGCCAGAGGGGAGAGCTGCCGGGCGCGCTCGGCGGCGGGGTCCTGTGTTGCCGCCAGTTCCCGGCGGGCGGCGGTCAGGAACGCGTCGGCGTACGCCTCGGCGGGGAAGTCACCCAGGTAGCGTCGGCGGGTGGCCCAGCGCTCCGCGGCCAGCGGATCGGTGTCCAGCAGCGCGGTCAGCATGTCGTCCAGGTTGGACAGATCCCGGCGCAGCACGTAACCCGACGCGGCAAGCGGGAACCGTTCGGCGAACCGGTCACCCTCGTCGCCCATGTCGGTGACCGCGTACGGCTTGCTGGAGTAGAGGTAGTCCGAGATCACCCCGGACACGTCGGAGACCAGCGCGTCCGACCGGTTCACGCACTCGGTCAGGCTCAGCTCGCGGGCCGCGGCACCGACGACGTGCTGGCGGCCGGTGCGGGCCCGATCGGCGACGAGCAGTTCGGTGAGCCGGCCCAACTGGCGGGCCGAGGCCGGGTTCTGTGTCGTGTACGGGTGCGCCCGCAGGATCACCGTCGCGCCGCGCTCCAGCAGCCGACGCAGCAGCCCCTCGGCCACCGGCAGCGAGCAGTAGTCGGCGTCGGCGTGATGCCCGGTCCACGTCGGGGTGTACAACACCGTGGGGTGCGCCATCCCCGGCTCCGGCTCGGACCGTACCTGGATCGACTCGACCTGCGGGCGGCCGACCACCACGAACTTGTCCGCCGGGATCTGCACCCCGGCGCGGGCGTACCTGTCGATCGCGGCCGGGCCGGCCACGAAGATCCGGTCGAAGATCCCGGACACCGGGTTGGCGCTCGGCGCCTTGTCGCTGTCGCCATGGTGCAGCTGGACGTGGGTGAGCTGGGTGAAGCGGATGCAGTGGCTGTTCTTCGCCCCGTGGTTGACGTAGAACGCCACACGCAGGCTCGGCACCAGCGCCTCGTCCATCGCCCGCAGGGTGGGGCAGTAGACCACCGGCGCGTCGGTGGCGGCGGCGATCGGGGCCAGGAACTCCGGTTCGCGCAGCACCACCAGGAACGGCCGGCCGATCCGTTCCAGGTACGGCAGCCACATGGTGACCTGGTATTCCGAGCCGGGCGGCGCGGAGAAGTAGAGCAGGAACTCCGGCTGGTGCCGGCGCAGCGCCCGAGCCACCGGCCCGCCACCGGCGCCCGGCCGGAACCGCCGCCGGGCCAGGTCCAGGGCGACCACCCCGGTGCCCGCGCCGACAAGCAGACTCACTGCCAACGCCACGCCGGCCGGCAGGGTGAGGGCGGCAGCGAGCGCCAGCACGGCGAGCAGCCCGAGCAGGGCGGTGCCGAGCCGGTCGGCGAGCAGCGGCGTCCAGGCGCGGACCGGCAGGTTCGCCGTGCGGACCTCCAGGTTGCCGGCGGTACGCAGAGGCCCCACCAGCAGCACCAACCCCAGGAGGACCAGGGCGGTGGCGACGAGCGTGAGGTTGAGCCCGTCGTCAAGACGCCGGGAGTAACCGACAAGGATCGCGGCGGCGATGAGCGTCGTCTCCGCGACCAGGTCGGCGGTGGGTCGGATCCGCTGTTCGGCGGCCGCGGCGGCCAACGCGGCGACGGCCAGCGCCAGCCCCCAGCCGGTGGCGCCGGTGAGTGCCAGCACGACAAAGGCCAGCACGGCCAATCCGGTGCTCAGGCACCGGGCGGCCAGCTTTCGGACCAGGTCGCCGCGCATGTTGCTCCGTTCGTGGTTCCGCCGCCGGTCGGTGTCAGCTCGTCGACGCCGCGCCGGCCGGCGCCGCGACCTGACTGGGCCCGCTCTGGGCCGGCACGCTCGGCGTGGGCCCGTCCCCGGGTGCCCGGCGTACGTCGATGACCTGACCGGTCAGGTCGGAGATCAGCACGTCGAGTGACGACTGGGCGACGGCCTCGGCGGCGAGCAGGGTGTGCTCCGGCTCCTCGCCGAAGGCCCGCGTGCGCATCGGCGTGGCGGTCCGCTCCGGGTTGATGCAGTTGACCCGGACGCCCACGTCGGCCCACTCGTCGGCGAGCGCCTGGGTGAGGTTGACCAGGGCGGCCTTGGTGGCCGAGTAGAGGGCGTAGCGGGCCCGCCCCCGGGTGTAGGAGCTGGACGTGTAGAGCAGGAGCTGGCCCTTGGTCTGTTGCAGGTAGGGCAGCGCCTGGCGGGCGATGGTCACCGGGCCGACGAAGTTGACCTGGAGCACCCGGTCCATGGTCTCCTCGTCCATCTCGGCGAGTTCGCCCCGCTCCAGGATGCCGGCGGTGACCACCACGTGGTCGATCCGGCCGGTGGCCTCGAACGCGGTCGTCAGCGCGGCCTCGACGTCCTCGGCACGCTCGACGTGGGTGCCGGTGCTGGAACGGCTGAACGGGAAGACCTGGGCGCCGTAGCGCCGGGCCAGCTCGGTCAGCTCGTGGCCGATGCCGTAGCTGCCGCCGAACACCACGATGGTGCGGCCGGTCAGCTCCTCGCTGTAGCTGCGGTGGTCGGTCAGCCGGGGCGCCTGGGCCGCGGCGAGCTGGAAGAGCTTGTCGGCCAGGTGCACGTCGACCGGGTGGGTGACCTTGATGTTCTCGTCCGAGCCGTCGATCACCCTGATCGGGGTGCCGGGCAGGTAGCGCAGCACCACGCCGCAGTCGTCGGTGGCGGCGAAGTTCGGGTCGCCCTCGGCGATCCGGTACGCCTCCCGGATGGTGGGGGAGCGGAACGCCTGCGGGGTCTGCCCCCGGCGCAGCCGGGACCGCACCGGGATGTCGGTGATGCAGTCGTTCTCGTCCACCTGGATGATCGTGTCCGCGGACGGGATGGCCACGTCCACGGCGTCGTAGGTCCACAGCGCGTTGACGCACTCCCGCACGATCCGACCGCTGAGCAGTGGGCGTACCGCGTCGTGGAAGAGGATGTTGCAGTCCTGGGGGCCGACCGCGTCAAGCGCGATCCGGGTGGTGGCGTTGCGGGTGTCACCGCCCTCGATCACCTTGGTGACCTTGCGCAGGCCGGCCTTCTCGACGATCTGCCGGGCGTCGTCGACGTGGCCGGTCGCCATCAGCACGATGATCTCGTCGATCTCCGGTGCCGCCTCGAAGACCGCCAGGGTGTGCTCGATGATCGGCTTGCCGGCGATCTTGAGCAGCTGCTTGGGGATGCCGAGGCCCAGCCGGGTCCCGGTGCCGCCGGCCAGGATCACGGCCACCGTCCGCGAGGGCCGCCACGGCGTCGGGTGCTCCGTTGCGGCGTCCGGGCCAGTGGTCTGGTCCTGCGTCATTGCCGGATCCTCACTCTCAGGGATGCGTTAACGGAAGGTTCCGCCCGAGCGGCGACGGAATGAACCTTAACGCGCGGATCGCGCCGCCCCAACGCGGGCGACGCGGTCCATGGCGCCGTGTCGATGCCGGACGTTCGCCGGCGCTCTACTTGCTGTTCGCGTACGCCTCGTAGGCCCGAATGACCTCGTCGGTGGGCCCGTCCATCCGCAGTACGCCCGATTCCAGCCAGATCGTCCGCTCGCAGGTGTCCCGTACCGAGGAGAGCTGGTGGCTGACGAGGAACACAGTGCCCGCGCCCTCGCGCAACTCCCGTACGCGCTGCTCGCTGCGCTTGCGGAAGCCCTTGTCACCGGTGGCGAGCGCCTCGTCGATGAGCAGCACGTCGTGCTTCTTCGCGGCGGCGATGGAGAACCGCAGCCGGGCCGCCATGCCGGACGAGTACGTCCGCATCGGCAGGCTGGCGAAGTCGCCCCGCTCGTTGATCCCGGAGAATTCGATGATCCCGGCGGCCTGGTTGGCCACGTCGTCCGGGTGCATGCCCATCGCCAGGCAACCGAGGGTGACGTTGCGCTCGCCGGAGAGGTCGTTGAGCAGGGCGGCGTTCACGCCCAGCAGCGACGGTTGCCCCTGGGTGTGGATCGCCCCCCGGTTGACCGGCAGCAGGCCGGCGATGGCCCGCAGGATGGTGGACTTGCCGGAGCCGTTGCTGCCGATCAGCCCGATCGCCTCGCCCCGGTACGCGGTGAACGAGACACCCTTGACCGCGTGCACCTCCCGGATGTTCGGCGCGTGGGTGCGCTTGACCAGCCGGCGCAGCGCGGCCACCGGGGTGGTGCCACCGGTGGCACCCTGGTGCACCCGGTAGATGATGTGCGCGTCGTCCACGACCACTGTCGGGATGCGCTCCTGGGTCGACGTCATCGTCGCGGTCGCCTCGATGGGCGCGTCGAACTGCTCAACCACGGCCGTACTCCTGTTCGCCGCGCCAGAAGTAGAGGAAACCGCCGACGCCGGCGACCACTGCCCACCCGCCGCCGACCAGCCAGAGCTGGGCCAGCGACTCGTTGAGCAGTGGTGCTTCCTCCAGCAGCGTGTACCGCGCGAGCTCGATGTAGACGAGCAGCGGGTTGTACTGCACGAGCGTCGTCGCCCAGGCGGGCAGCCGTTCGAAGAGGCTGACGCTGTAGAGGACGCCGGAGCCGTACATCCAGGTGCGCAGGATGAACGGCATGACCTGCTTCAGGTCGCTCGACTTGCTGCCCAACCGGGCCACCGCGAGCACGACACCTGCGTTGAACACCGCCTGTAGGAGCAGGGCCGGCACCAGCAGCAGCCACTCCAGCGTGATCGGCTCGCCGGTGACGAGCACGATGCCGATCAGCACCACCATCGAGGCCAGCAGCTGCTGGAACTGCGTGAGCGTGGTGGACAGCGGCAGGCTGGCCCGGGGGAAGTGCAGCGCCCGGATCAGCCCGAGGTTGCTGCTTATCGACTGGGTGCCGGCCAGGACCGCGCTCTGGGTGAAGTTGAAGATGAACAGCCCGGTGGTGAGGTAGGCGATGTAGTTCGGCATGTCGTTCTGTGCCAGCACCACCCCGAAGATCAGGTAGTAGACCGCCGCGTTGGTGAGCGGGGTGAGCACCTGCCAGAGCTGGCCCAGCTTGGCGTTGCTGTACGAGGCGACCAGCTTGGCGTTGGCGTACGCGGCGATGAAGTGCCGGTAGGCCCATAGTCGGCGGCTGTACTCGACGACGCTGGGGCGCTCACCGGCGACCCGTAGCCCGTGCCGAGCGGCCAGCTGCGCCTGGGTCAGGCCCGTGTCGGGGTCGACCAGCGCGGTGGTGGCCATGGAAATGGCGCTCCGATCTTTCGTGCAGACGGGTGGCTCGCGACGATGGAATCCTAGTGGGAACTGTGCGCGGGGCGCCGCCTCGTCGCTGCGTGGACAGTAGTCCGAAACACGTCGGGACGCAACCGTATCGTCGTTGCGCTACTCTGGGCACCGTGACCTGCGATAAGAGTGATTGTTGACGACCGAGAAGAGGCGTGCCCCGGCCGGAGCGGCGGTGCTGCGCGACGAGATCACCGCGGCGATCCGGCGCGCGCTGACGCAGGAGCTCGCCGCCGTCGGCTACGGCCGGCTCTCCATCGAGGCGGTGGCCCGCCGGGCCGGCGTCAGCAAGACGGCGATCTACCGGCGCTGGAACTCGAAGCTCGACCTGGTGCTGGAGATCGTCGCCGCGGCGGCGCACGGCAAGCTGCCGGCCCTGGACACCGGCACCCTGCGCGGCGACCTCGCCCTGCTGTTCCAGGCGGTGGCGCACGCGCTGCGCCACCCGCTGGCCTCGCAGATCATCCCGGACCTGCTGGCCGAGGCGGCGCGTAACCCCAGCATCGACGCGACCCTGCGGCAGGTGCTGCACGCCCGTCAGCAGGAGATCGGCGGTCGCCTGGTCACCCGCGCGGTGCAGCGCGGCGAGCTACCCGCCGACACCGACCCGGACGCGGCGATCGACCTCATCGTGGGCCCGCTCTACTGGCGGCTGGCCATCGCCCGGCTCCCGCTCACCGACAGCTACCTCGACAACCTGGTCGAGTCCGTGGCCACCGGGCTCGGCGCCGACAGCGCCCTACCGCGTCCCCGGGCCGCCCCGATATCGGGTTGACCAGCGTCCGACACTCCGTCGCCCGCTGCGCCGGTCACCCGGTCCGACTCCGCTACGCTGCCCCCTGAAACCCGGTCGGCAGCGTGCCGAAACCCCTCATCCGCCTGACGAGTAAGGACGACCGTGGCCAACGTCGACAGCATCGCCGTAGCGCCCGCCGACCCGGACCCGGCACGGCCCGCACCGGCATCCCGTCCCGGCGGCCGGCCCGCGGCGATGTCCCGGGTGCGCGCGCTGGTGGCCGTCGCCCCGGCGGTGCTCACCGACGGTGCCGTGCTCGCGTTCGCGCTCTTCACGGTGATCTACCACCTGGCTTTCCTGGGTGACCTGCGTCCGTCGGTGACCTTCAAGATCTGGCTGGTGGCCTGCGTGGTGCTCGCGGCCGTGGTCCTGCTGCGCGCCCGCCGCCGGTTCGTCGACGTCGCGGCCCGCACCGAGCGGGCGGTGCCGGTCGACCCGGCACCGGCCGAGCCGGACGGCCCACGGCCCGCCGTCGACCGCCGGTTGCTGATCGGGGTGCTGGTCGCCGCCACGGTGGCCGCCGTCTCCGCCGCCGTCACCGCCGGTGAGCGGATCACCGTGTGGTGGTGGATTCCGGCGGTGACCGGCCTGCTCGCCGCGATCGGCGGGATGGTGCTGGTGCGCAAGGTCTGGCTGCGCGGCCCGGTGTCCAGCACCGTCGCCCCGGCACCCACCGCGGCCCAGTCGGCGTACGCGCTGATCGTCTCGGTGCTTGTCGGCATCTCCTCGTTCTTCATGGCCCGTAACACCCCGGACGACGTCTACTACGTCGGCAAGTCGGTCTGGATCGCCGATCGGGACCTGATCCCGATCAACGACTTCCTGTTCTCCGAGAACGTGCTGCCGGCCATGGGTTCGCAGCCGCCGATCCCGTCGATCGAGGCCTTCGACGGCGCCTTCGCCAACGTCGTCGGCATTCACGCCAGCTCGGCCCTCTGGTACGTGCTGCTGCCGATCATGGCGGTGATCGCGGCGCTGGCGCTCTGGCGGTTGACACACCGGTGGGCTCCGCGCCGTCCGGTGCTCGCCTTCGCCGTGGCGCTCGCGTACCTGTACCTCGTCGCCGGTGGGGACGCCGCACTCGGCACGTTCCACCTCCTGCGGCTGCACGAGGGCAAGGGCATGTTCGTCTCGGCGGTCATCCCGCTGATGTGGCTCTATCTCACCGAATGGTTCGACACCAGGTCGCGGCGCAGCCTGTTGCTCATCGTCGCGCTCTCGATCACCGCAATCGGTCTCACCAACACCGCGGCGATCATCCTGCCGATGCTCGTCGCCGCCGCCGGCTTCGCCATGCTGCTCGTCGGCCGCGGCAAGGACGCCGTCATCGCGGCCGTCGCCGCCCTCGCGTACCCGATCGGCTCGCTTGTGGTCTCCCGCCTGCTGCTCGGCGGGATGACAGCGGCCGGCGCGGACGACGCCTTCTTCGACGCGGCGTACACCTACCGGCGGACCCTGCTGTTCGGGGTGGTGGGGGTGATCAGTGGACTGGCGCTGTGGTGTGGCCCACTGCTCGCCCGTCGGCGGACGCCCGCGCTGCTCGCCGCCGGTGCCACGCTGGCGCTGAGCGTGATGTTCGTGCCCGGCGTGCTTGAGGTGATGAGCGCGTTGAGTGGGATCTCGGTGGTGCTCTGGCGCGTACCGTGGCTGCTCGCCCTGCCGACGCTCATCGGTCTGCTCAGCACCGTGCGCGTGCCGACGCCGAAACCGTCGCGCTACCGTGCGGCGGCCGGTGGGATCGCGGTGCTGCTTGTCGCCTCGTTCGCGCTGTTCGCCACCCCGATGTGGTCGGCGAAGAGCTGGGTCGAGGTGCACGAGCGCCCCACCTGGAAGCTTCCGCAGCAGCGTCAGGCCATCTCCTTCTGGATCACGGACCTGGACCGCCCGCAGGGCATGCTGCTCGCACCGAAGACGATCATGCGGACGTTGCCGGTCGTCACCAGCGAGGTCCGGGTCGTCCTGCCCCGTGACTTCTACCTCGTCGAGTACGACCTCACCTCCCAGTTCGCCAAGGACCGGCTGTTGCTCGCCGATTTCGCCGACGGCACGACCAGCCCGTCGCCGGCCGAGCTGACGCCGGCACTGGACCGCCTGAACGTCGGCACCATCTGCGTCTACAACGGCAACCACTACGCCCGCGACACCGCGCCGCAGCTCGGCTACCAGGAGTTCGCCACCCGCAAGGCGCCCGGCGCGATGACCTGCTTCGGACGGGTCGGCTGACCGCTCGCCCAGCGCCGCGCGGCGGTGCCTGGTGCGCCGGGCCCGCGACTTTGACCGAAATAGTGCGGGATACCCGAGCGACACCGAGCTGTCCCTTCGCGTTAAGGTCGCAGTCGTGCGCAGCCGGCTGCGGTTGACCCGCTGCGCTACGGGGGAGTGACGTCGGCCCATCACGGGCGCCGCCCGCAACGAAATCTCGTAGGGAGCGAACTCGTTTGTTCGGCACGTTGACAGGACGCCTCGGAGTGGCCGCCCACAGTGCGCTACTGGTTCTGGCCTACCTGGTCATGCTCGTCGGTGGTGTGTTCGGCTGGATCGGCCTGTTCGCCATCGCCGGGCTGGCCGCCATCATCGGCGAGTTCGCCGTCGCCCGCTGGTCACCCCCGTCACAGCTGCTGCTGGAGAAGGTGGGCCTGCACTGGTCGTACCGACAGCTGACCCGGGACCTCGCCGCCGTGTTGCTCGTCGTCGCCGAGGTGCGGCTCAGCGGCGGTGAACTGACCCTGCTGCTGGCGCTGCCGGCCGCGGTGTGGGTCGTGTCGGTCTTCGCCGGGGCACTCTCCATCATGATCGAGCGCCGTAATCCGCTCTCCGCCATGGTGCGCAACATCGAACTGGGTGAGCTGCGCTCCGCACCCCAGCTGCCGGGCTGGGTGGCGGCGGTGGCCGGG
Source organism: Micromonospora sp. NPDC049047 (assembly GCF_040649135.1). Lineage (NCBI taxonomy): Bacteria > Bacillati > Actinomycetota > Actinomycetes > Micromonosporales > Micromonosporaceae > Micromonospora > Micromonospora sp. NPDC049047. The sequence continues at coordinate 108,426 of NZ_JBEZEY010000019.1, read as the reverse complement.
GACCGGATGCCCCTGCTCAACCTGCTGCTGGTGCCGGCCGCCGTGGCCGCGGCGGTGCAGCACGACGCGACGCCGTTCTTCGCCGCCGCCGCGGTGGCGGTCGTGGCGACCGGCGTGGTGGGCGCCATCACCGCGCTCACCTGGCTGCGCGGCCGGGGCCGGAGCACGGGGGAGGGCCCGCTGCTGCCCGCCGTGCAGCGTTGGCTGGACAGTTACCGGCCCGAGGTGGCGCTCTACTTCGCCGGGCCGGCCAAGGACGTCTACCAGGCCAACATGTGGCTCGCCCCGACCGAGGCGCTCCAGCAGCGCGCGGTGGTGCTGCTGCGCAGCCGGGACGCGTTCCTGGAGTTGGCCGACACCCGGCTGCCGGTGATCTGCGTACCGGCCGGGGTCGACTTCATGAACCTCGACCTGCGCGGCATCCGCGCGGCGCTCTACGCCGCGAACGTCGGCGCGAACATCCACATGCTGCGTGAGCCGGGCACCAAGCACGTCTTCGTGGGGCACGGCGACAGCGACAAGCAGGCAAGCGTCAACCCGTACAGCAAGGTGTACGACGAGGTCTGGGTCGCCGGCCTGGCCGGCCGGGAACGCTACGCCCGCGCCGGTGTGGGGGTCCTCGACTCGGACATCGTCGAGATCGGCCGCCCGCAGCTCGCCGGGGTGCACACCTTCGGCGCCGAGTCGGTGGACCGGCCGTTCACAGTGCTCTACGCCCCCACCTGGGAGGGTTGGCTCGACGACGACCCCTACCACACCTCGCTGGTGCTGATGGGCGAGCGGATCGTCAAGGGGCTGCTCGCCACGACGCCCCGGCTGCGGCTTGTCTACAAGCCGCATCCGCTCACCGGGTCGCGCTCCCGAGCGGCCAGGGCGGTCCACGACCGGATCGTGGCGGCCATCCGGGCCGCCGGTGGTGACCCCAACGCGTCCTCCCTGGACGGCACCGCTCACCTGGTGGTCACCGGCCGCACGCCGGCGCTGTTCGACTGCTTCAACCAGACCGATCTGCTGATCAGCGACGTGTCCAGTGTGGTCTCCGACTTCGTGCAGAGCCAGCGGCCGTACGTGGTGGCCAACCCGTCCGGCCTGTCGGAGGACGACTTCCGCCGGGAGTACCCGACGGCGCGGGCCGCGTACCTGCTCTCCAAGGACTGCGGCGAGCTGGAGAAGATCGTGGCACTGACCCGGGCCGGCGACGACCCGATGACCGAGGCCCGGCGGGAGCTGAAGACCTACCTGCTCGGTCCGGCCGAGGCGAACCCGATGGACCGGTTCCAGGAGGAGATCACCCGCCTCTGCCGCTGAGCGGCAGGTACCGCCCCGCGCGCCCGGCCCGACACCGATCGGGCCGGGCGCGACCGGTTCAGCCCAGCAGGTCGGCCACCGCGTCGGCGGCCGGAGTGTCCGCCGGCAACGGCTGCGCCGCGACGACCGCCGCGACCGGCAGCGGGCCGTACAGGTGCGGAAAGAGCTGCCCGCCGCGCGACGGCTCCCACCGCAGCGCGTCACCCAGCCCCTCCTCGGCCACGCTGAGCAGGGTCAGTCCGGTCGCCCCGGCGAAGTGTCGGCGGGCCGTCTCGACCACCTGGTCGGCGCCGGACAGGTGGATGAAGCCGTCCTGCCGGTCCACGGCGGAGCCGGGGAACGCACCTGCGACGAGGGCGTCGTCCCACTCCGTGCTCGACAGCAGTTTGTAGATCATCACGGCAGCCTACGGGTGCGCCCGCCGCTTTTCGCCGGTACCGCCGCGCCCGCCACCCCGGGCCGGGCATGCTCAGGTCAACGGCCGCGGAGGGATGGGCGATGCAGAGCTACGACGACGACTGGACCGACAGCCAGCGCGCGCTGTACGACGAGTGCTACCGGGCTGGCGGCGAGTGGGCCGAAGATCCGGACACGCCGTCCGATGACGTACAGCACGTGATCAACCTGGCCGAGGCGGACGACGACGCCTTCACCGACGCCGAGATCGACTACCCGCCCCTCGTCGACGCGGTCACGCAGGCCAGCGGGGTCACCGTGACCAGTGTGCCGGCCAGCCACGAGGACCCGGGCTTCCGCGGCTTCACCGACGGCGTCCGGGACGCCACCGCCGACGACGTGTTCGGCCTGTAGCCGGATCCGACACGACACGCGACTTCCCGCCGGGCGCGCGCTTCTGCCACCATTCGCAGAACAGCGCTGCGACGGACGGGGGCACGGGTGCGGATCCTGCTGGTGGAGGACGACCGCCGGGTGGCCGCCGCGCTCTCCTCAGCCCTCACCCGCCGGGGCTACGAGGTCGAGCACGCCTCCACCGTCGCCGCCGCGCTCTCCGCCGCCCCGTGCGACCTGGTGCTGCTCGACCTGACCCTGCCCGACGGGGACGGCACCGACCTGTGCCGGGAGCTGCGCCGGCGCAGCAGTCAGCTCGGCATCATCGCGGTGACCGCGCGAGGTGAGGAACGCGACCGGGTGCTGGGCCTGCGGCTCGGCGCGGACGACTACGTCGTCAAGCCCTTCTCGATGGTGGAGTTGCAGGCCCGGATCGAGGCGGTGCTGCGCCGGGCCGCGAACGCCGCACCGGAGCGGCACGTCATCCAGGTCGGCTCGGTGCACATCGACGTGGCCGCGCGGACGGTGACAGTGGACGCCCGTGCCGTCGCGTTGACCCGCAAGGAGTTCGACGTGCTGCTCTCGCTGGCCCGCCAACCCGGGGTGGCGGTGCCCCGCGACCGGATCCTGCTCGACGCCTGGGGCACCACCTGGGCCGACCGGCACACCGTCGAGGTGCACGTCGGGTCCCTGCGCGGCAAACTCGGCGACGCCCGCCTGGTGGAGACCGTCCGCGGCGTCGGCTACCGGCTGCGCGACGCGTGAGGGGCTGACGTGCGTCGTCGACTGGTGATCAGCTATCTGCTGCTGATGGTGCTCGTCCTCATCGCGTTGGAGACGCCGCTGGCGGTCACCATGGCCAGCCGCGAAACCGAACAGGTCCGGGCCGACCGGCTCGCCGACGCGACCCGGTTCGCCTCGCTCGCCGGGCCCGCACTGCGCGACGGTGGGCCAGGTCCGATCGAGCCGGAGCTGACCAGCTACGACGACCTGTACGGGATCGGAGCCGCGATCGTCGACCGGGACCGGAGCACACCCGTCGCGTCGCCGCGGTGGCGGCCCACCCCGGGCACCGCGTCGGTGCTGGACGTCGCGCTGTCCGGGCAGCAGACAAGCGCCCCCGAGCTGGTCTGGCCGTGGACGACCGGCCCGGTGGTGGTGGCGGTGCCGATAAACGACGGTGGTGAGGTGCTCGGCGCGGTGGTGATCGTGACCCCGGCCGACCCGATCCGTCGGGAGGTCGCCGCGTGGTGGTCGCTGCTCGCCCTGGCCGGCCTGCTCGCGGTGCTGGCCTGCGTGCTCACCGCGTTCGGGCTGGCCGGTTGGGTGCTGCGCCCGGTCACCGAGCTGGACGCGGTCACCCACGAGATCGCCGAGGGTGACCGGGGCGCCCGGGTGCAGCACCGGCCGGGCCCGCCGGAGCTACGTCGGCTCGCGGCCAGCTTCAACCACATGGCCGACGTCGTGTCCGACGTGATGGACCGCCAGCGCGCCTTCGTCGCGCACGCCAGTCACCAACTGCGCAACCCGCTCACCGCGCTGCGGCTACGGGTGGAGGAGCTGGGCCCCAGCCTCACCGACCCGGAGGGTCGGGCGGAGCACCAGTTGGCCCTGGAGGAGACCGACCGGCTGGCGTTGGTGCTCGACGCGCTGCTGACTCTGGCCCGCGCCGAACGGGAGGAGAACGAGCGGGTCACCGTGGACGCCGCAGCGGTGGCCGCGTCCCGGGTGGCGGCGTGGGCGCCGCTGGCCCGGCACCGTTCGGTAGCGTTGCGGCTGACCAGCACCGACGCCCCGGCGTACGCACAGACCGTGCCGACAGCTGTCGACCAGGCGCTGGACGCGCTCATCGACAACGCGGTGAAGTTCAGCGGGGCGGGCGGGGCGGTGACGGTGTCCGTGTCCCGTCGCGACGACGGGGTGGCCCTGGAGGTGCGCGACTCCGGTCCCGGCATGACCGGGAGTCAGCTCGGCCAGGCGACCGAGCGGTTCTGGCGGGCGCCGGACGCGCAGAACGTGGATGGAGCGGGGCTCGGCCTGACCATCGCCGCCGTGCTTGTGGACGCGTCCGACGGGCGGCTGACCATGCGCCCGGGGGAGTCGCGCGGACTGGTCGCGGCCCTGTGGTTCCCCGCGCCGGACCCGGACGGGTCGGCGGAGCCGGTGACCGGCGAGCGCGCCACCGACCTGCGGCAACCCCTGTCCCGGTAGGGCCGCCGTCAGGGTTTCTCCGCCCGGTACCAGGCGGCGGCGCCGGGGTGCAGCGGCAGCGGCGCGGTCACGATCGCCGAGCGAGGGCTCATCCGCCCTGCCGCCGGGTGCGCGGCGGCCAACTCGGCCCGCCGGTCCATCAGCAGCCGGGTCACCTCCCGGACCAACGAATCCGGCAGGTTGGCCCGGACGATCAGATAGTTCGGGTCGGCCACCGTGGTCACCGCGTCCAACCCGTAGACCGAGCGGGGAATGTCCCGGGACACGTACACCTGGCCGTAGCGCGAGCGCAGCTTCTCGGTCCAGCTGCTGAGGTCGACGATCCGGGTGGCGCTGCGCCGGGCCAGGTCCGCGATGCCCCGCACCGGCAGCCCACCGGAGAAGAAGAACGCGTCGATCTGCCCCGAGCCCAGCGCCGCGACCGAGTCGTCCAGCCCGAGCCGTTCACGGCGTACCGCGTCGCCGCCGAGGTCGGCCACCTCCAGCAGCCGGGTCGCGGTGATCTCGGTGCCCGAGCCAGGTGCGCCGACGGAGACCCGCCGGCCACGCAGGTCGTCGAGGGTGCGAACCGCGCCGCCGCCCGTGGTGACCAGGTGCAGCTGGTCGTCGTACACCCGGGCTATCGCCTCGACCGAGGAGTTTTCCGCGGCGTTCGTGGGTAGCACGTCGGCCTGGGTGAAGCCCAGCTCCGCGTCGCCGGAACCGACCAGGTGGATGTTCTCCGCCGAGGCGGCGGTGATCACCACGCTGGCGTGGACGTCGGGCAACTCCCGGTTGAGGATGGCCGCCAGCGACTGCCCGAACGCGTAGTAGACGGCGGTGGGGCTGCCGGTGGCGATTCGGATCGACGTCTGCTTGGTCGGGGTGTCCGGGCAACCGGCAGCGCCCAGGGTCATGGTCAGCAGCACCGTCAACAGGGCTGCCGTCCGCGCGTACGGACGCCGGGGCCGGCTGGAGGAGGTACGTCTCACGCGGTGCACTGTGCGCCGTCGGACCGGTGCGCGCAAGCTCCGGACCGCCGGTGTGCCGGGTGGGTGTGGCCCGGCCGCCGGTCAGCAGGCCGGGTGACGGGCCGCCGGCCCGGCCGCTCCCGCCGACCGAACCGGGCCGTGCGTTGATGTGCCCTGCGTCGGTGTGCCGTGCGCCGGTGTGCGCGCCGGCTCCACCGCCGCGTTGCTCAGGATCCGCGCCCGGTCCGGGCCGTCGGCCACGCTGACCAGGAAACAACCAGTACCGGCGCGCAGCCGGGCCGGGACGTCGAGCACGGCGGCGCTCCGAATCAGCACCGCGGCCAGCTCCCGGTCGGCGAGCCGCACACCCAGGATGTGCCGGCGGACGTGCCGCCCGGCGGCCAGCAACGCCGAGCGCCAGGCCGCCGCCGCGAGTCGGGTCACCAACAGTCGGCGGGCCGGCGAGGTGCCGGACAGCGGCGCACCGAGCAGCGCGCGTCGCCCCTGCCGCCAGCCCGCGTCCAACATCAAGGTGTACGCGCTCCGCTGCTCCTGCGGCACCCAGAGCCGGTGCAGCTCGTAGCGGCGGCGCAGGCCCCCGACGGCTACCTCGTGCGTGACCGGAATATCCAACCGGGCGAGCAACTGTCGCATCCGCTGCGCGGCGTCCTCCCGATTGAACTCCACCCCCGGTACGGGTGCCGGACTCGGCCGGGCGGCGGTCGGCGGCGGCGTGCAGCGCAGCAGGCAGGCGGCCTCGAACGCGTCGCCCAGCGTCAGCCAATCCAGCGGGGGCGGCGGCGCCGGCGAGCGCGGCCGGTCGAGCACTGCGGGTTCGCGGGTCAACGAAGGCTCCCTCGTCGGAGTCTGGGTTCCCCTACCGTGGCCCCTGACGCCTGGTTACGGAACTCCTCCGGCCCAGCCTTGAGCAAATCTTGCGGCTGATCGGACCGCCAGCTACAGCTCGGTGACCACCAGGTCCACCTGCCGCACCCGGCCGGGTGCGGTGGCCTGCTCCTCGACTGTGTGCTTCAACTCCCGCAGCGTGCCGAGCAGTTCCGCCGCCGAGCGCGGTCGGGCGCCGGCCACGAGCAGGTCCCGGACCAGCCGGCCCTTTGTCGCCTTGTTGAAGTGGCTGACCACCGAGCGGACCGGCACGCCGTCGACCTCCCGTTCGTGCAGCACCCGCAGGCTGACGGTCCGGTCGGCCACCTCGCCGCGCGGCGTCCAGGTGGCCGCGTACGCGCCGGAGCGTAGGTCCAGCACCGGGCCGCGCCCTGCGGCGGCGTCCACCGCCGGGGTCAGCTCCCGGCGCCAGTACGTCGACAGTGCTCCGACGTCGGGCAGGCGGGCGCCGATCGGGCAGCGGTACGGGGGGATCCGGTCGGTCAGCCGGACCGCTCCCCACAGCCCGGAGCTGATCAGGATCGACCGGCGGGCCGCCCGTTGCGCGGTGGCCGGCAACGAGGCCAGGTCCAGCGCCTCGTAGAGCACCCCGGTGTAGAGCCGTTCGGCCGGCGCGGTGGCCGCCGCCCGCAGTCGGGCGTTGCGGCGCAGCTCGCCCCGCTGGCCCCCGCTGAGGCCGAGCGCCGCCAGTGCCGTCGCCTCGTCCGGCCCGGCGCTGAGCGCGACAAGCGCGTCCAACACCCGCTCCCGGGCCGGGTTCAGCTCGGGCAACGAGAGCCGGTCCGGGGTCCAACGCCGCCCGGTGCCGGCGTCGGCCTTGCCCTCCGAGGGCGGCAGCAGGATCAGCATCTGGTCTCCTCGACGGGCGGTTCGGCGGCCCGGCCAGCGTACGACCTGTCGTCAGCGCCAGGGCCGCACCGGGGTCTCGGGGTGGTACACGCGATAGCCGCCGACCTCGCGGACCGGTGCGGCGTCGGCCCGGTCGGCGAGCAGCCGGCGCAGCCGACGCTCCATCGGCGAGTCGATCTCCACGACGTAGCCCGGCCGGGCGGCCCGCCCGACCTGCCGCCAGTACGGGCGGTACCGGTTCTGCCCGGGGGACAGGTCGGCGTCCAGCACCGCGCAGACCACCGTCTCGTCGGTGTTGAAGATCAGTCTGTTGCAGGTCCAGTAGTCCCCGTACACCTGGTGGGGTCCGTTCTCGCGCAGCGCGGTGGCCAACTCCCGGGCCTGGCGTTCCTCGGTCCGTGACGCGGCGGTGCCGGTGGCCGCGAAGCGCACGGTGACCACGAGCGTGGTGGCGGTCAGGGCGACCAGCACGACGGTGGACAGCACCCCGGCGAGCCGGCCCAGCGTGCTGCTGGTGCCCCGCCAGGCAGTCAGCGCCGCCACCCAGAGCGGCCAGAGCGCCGCCGGTAGCGACAGTTGCAGCACCGACAGGTAGCGGGCGTTGTCGAGCGGGCTGGTCGCGGCGAGCGGGCTGCGGACGTACGACAACAGGGTCAACGCGGCGCCGACGACAAGCGCGAGTTGCACGACCGGCCCGACCCGCTCCCCGCGCGACGCCGCCCGACGGTACGCGAGCACCGCGAGTGCCGCGCCGGCCACCAGCAGCACCGGGTACAGCACGCCGAACCACTGCTGCCACCGGCCGCAGCCGTCCACCGGGCAGAGCCCGTGCGCCAGCGGTACCCCTTGCAGCAGGCCACCCCGGAGCCGGTCGGACCAGGGCGGCTGCGGCCCGGCCTTGGTGCTGACCTCCCGGAACACGGTCAGCGAGTCCTCACCCGGCCCGGCACGCAGGTTGTCGAGGACCATCGGCGCGATCCCGACCACGACCCCCGCGACAAGCAGCAGGCCGGACCAGCCGAGCAGTTCGCGGCGCAGCGCCCACACCAGCGCCAGCCCGGCCACCGCCAGGTACGGCAGGATCAGCCAGTCCGACCAGGCGGCCAGCCCGACGAGCAGGCCGAACAACGCGGCCGCGAGCCGTCGGCGGCGGATCGTGCCGACGGCCAGCCCCACCGTGATCAGCAGCATCAGCAGCACCGCCGGCTTCACCTCCGGCCGTCCCCCGACGACGGTGAGCTGGTCGCGGACCACCCGCTCGCCGCCGAGCGCGAGCAGGCCGACGACGACTGTGGCGAACCACGGCGCGCAGAGCCGGCGGGTCAGCCGGTGGATCAGGTAGAGGAACAGCGCGTACAGGGCGAGCATCGGCAGCCGCAGCACCGGCCAGCTCGGCCCGGCCACCGCCACCAGCGGGGCGGCCAGGTACGACTCCAACATCCCCATGTAGTGCTGGCCGTAGAGGAAGACCGGGCGCTCCCGGCCGTGGCCGATGTGTAGCGCGGCGAGGCCGAAGGTCGCCTCGTCGCTGTTCGACACCGGCACCGTGTACAGCGTCAGGACCAGCCGGTACCCGACGCCGGCCAGCCCGAACAGCAGCGCGACGAGCGCCGGCCGGTCGAGTCGCGGGCGCCATCGCCCACGGTGCTGCTCTGGATGCGACACGACCAACGCCCCCGTCGTCGTCCCGACCGGAGTGTTTCACGTTCGGCCGGGCCACCGAGGTGGATCGGCGCAGCCGGGCCGGGCCGGTTCGGCTCGACAGCGGCCGGCTTGGATCGGCGCAGCGGGGGCCGCTCGCGTGGCCGCGGCTGTCGACGTGTGGCAGGGTTGGCGCGTGCCACCCACTCCTGCCGGCCAACTGGCCATTCCGAGCCTGCATCGGGCTGCACGGATCGAGGACGCCGTCCACCAGCTCGTTCAGCGCCGGCTGCGGCGCACCGGCTGGCGGGTCAACATCGTCGCGTACACCGGCTACGGCGCGCCGGGGTGGGTGCGGGTGATGTGCCGGGTGTTGCTGGGCCGCCCGGACACCCGCCAGCGGGGCCGGCTGGACAAGGTCCGCGGCTGGCGTAGCTTCACGACACTGCCCAACAAGCACGTCACGGTGACCATCGAGGCCGGCGGGGTGCGGCACGAGACGCAGGCCGACCGCAGCGGCTTCGTCGACACGCTTGTCGAGGCGGACCTGCCACCGGGCTGGGGCACGGTACGCCTCAGCGTGCCGGACGCCGACCCGGTCGACGCACCGGTGCGCATCCTCGACCCGGAGGTCAGGTTCGGCATCATCTCCGACATCGACGACACGGTGATGGTGACCGCGCTGCCCCGACCGCTGCTCGCCGCGTGGAACACGTTCGTGCTCGACGAACACGCCCGCAACGCGGTGCCTGGCATGGCGGTGCTCTACGAGCGGCTGGTCACCGCGCACCCCGGCGCACCGGTCTTCTACCTCTCCACCGGCGCGTGGAACGTGGCACCCACCCTGACCCGCTTCCTGTCCCGGCACCTCTACCCGGCCGGACCGCTGCTGCTCACCGACTGGGGCCCGACCGCCGACCGCTGGTTCCGCAGCGGGATGGAACACAAACGGTCCACGCTGGCCCGGCTGGCCAAGGAGTTCCCCGAGGTGCGCTGGCTGCTTGTCGGCGACGACGGCCAGCACGACCAGGAGATCTACCGGGAGTTCGCGGCCGCCCACCCGGAGAACGTCGCAGGGGTGGCGATCCGCCGGCTCTCGCCGACCCAGTCGGTGTTGGCTGGCACCCTGCCCGCCCCGGCGGGTCGCCCGTCGTCCGGGCCGGTGGGGCAGAAGTGGCTCTCCGCGCCGGACGGCGCGGGTCTCTGGAAGTTGCTCCGCGACGCCGGGCTGGTCTGAGCGCACCGGTCGGCGTGTCGGCCGAGGGTTGCCGCGCTGCGCTATCTGGAGGATCCGCAACCCCGCAGAGGGCTGGGTCCGCGCCAAGTCGATGAGCCCTCCCATGATCGTGCTCGATCCAGGAAACAGGCCCCTTCGGCGGGAACGAGGCCACTACAACCAGGATCGAGCACGATCAAGCCAGGCAGGCATCGCGGCGCGGGTCAGCCCTGGCGGAGCCAGACGGCACCCAGCGGCGGGATCTGGAGGGCCGCCGAGGCGACCATGCCGTGCCACGGCACGTCCTCGGCCCGTACCTCGCCCAGGTTGCCCACCCCCGACCCGCCGTAGTGGTGCGCGTCGGTGTTGAGCACCTCGGTCCACGTGCCGCCGGCCGGTAGGCCGATCCGGTAGTCGTGCAGGGGCTGGGCGGAGAAGTTCGCCACGCACACAAGTGTCGAGCCGTCCGGGGCGATCCGGACGAACGACACGGTGTTGTTGGCGACGTCGTCGCCGGCGATCCAGCGGAAGCCGGCCGGTGCGGTGTCCTGTGCCCAGAGCGCCGGGGTGTCCCGGTAGACCCGGTTGAGGTCGGCGACGAGGCGCTGCACCCCGGCGCGGGCCGGGTCGTGGAGTAGGTACCAGTCGAGGCCGCGCTCCTCGCTCCACTCCCGGTCGTCGGCCAGCTCGGAGCCCATGAAGAGCAACTGCTTGCCCGGGTGCGCCCACATGTACGCCAGCAGCGCGCGCACGTTCGCCAACCGCTGCCAGGTGTCGCCGGGCATCTTGCCGGCCAGCGAGCCCTTGCCGTGCACCACCTCGTCGTGGCTGATCGGCAGCACGTAGTTCTCGCTCCAGGCGTACGCCAGGGAGAAGGTGAGCTGGTGGTGGTGGTGCTGGCGGTAGATCGGGTCCTTCGAGGTGTAGAGCAGGGTGTCGTGCATCCAGCCCATGTTCCACTTGAACCCGAAGCCCAGCCCGCCCTCGGCGGTGGAGCGGGTGACGCCCGGCCAGGCGGTGGACTCCTCGGCGATCATGACGACGCCGGCGTGGTGCTTGTAGACCGTCGCGTTCACCTCCTGCATGAGCGCGATGGCCTCCAGGTTCTCCCGTCCGCCGTACTGGTTCGGGGCCCACTGGCCGTGCTCGCGGGAGTAGTCCAGGTAGAGCATCGAGGCGACGGCGTCCACCCGCAGCCCGTCGACGTGGAACCTGTCGCACCAGTAGAGCGCGTTGGCGACCAGGAAGTTGCGCACCTCGTTGCGGCCGAAGTCGAAGACGTACGTACCCCAGTCGGGGTGTTCGCCCCGGCGCGGGTCGGGGTGCTCGTAGAGCGGGGTGCCGTCGAAGCGCGCGAGGGCCCACTCGTCCTTGGGGAAGTGCGCGGGCACCCAGTCCAGGATCACGCCGATGCCGGCGGCGTGCAGCCGGTCCACCAGGTGCCGGAATTCGTCCGGGTCGCCGAACCGGGAGGTCGGCGCGTAGTACCCGGTGACCTGGTAGCCCCAGGAACCGCCGAACGGGTGCTCCATCACCGGCAGGAACTCCACGTGCGTGAAGCCCAACTCGGTGACGTACTCGGTGAGCTGCTCGGCCAGTTCGCGGTAGCTCAACCCGGGCCGCCACGAGCCGAGGTGCACCTCGTAGACGCTCATCGGCTCCTGGTGCGGCTGCCGCTCGGCCCGGCGGGCCAGCCAGTCCGCGTCGTTCCACAGGTACGTCGAGTGGTGCACCACGCTGGCGGTGGCCGGCGGCACCTCCGCGTACGCCGCGAGGGGGTCGGCCTTGTCGCGCCACTGCCCGTCGGCGCCGAGGATCCGGTACTTGTAGCGGGCCCCGACCCGGGCGTTGGGCACGAACAGCTCCCACACGCCGGTGGAGCCGAGTGAGCGCATCGGCCAGCCGTCGTCGGGCCCCCAGCCGGTGAAGTCGCCGACCACCCGCACGCCGCGGGCGTTCGGCGCCCACACGCTGAACGCGACGCCCTCGTCGAAGACCCGGGCGCCCAGCGCGTCCCACAGTCGCTCGTGCCGGCCCTCGCGGATCAGGTGCAGGTCCAGCTCACCGAGGGTCGGTGGATAGCGGTACGGGTCGTCGTGGGTGGTGCCGTCGACCTCCACCCGGTAGTCGAGCACCGTGCCGTCGACCTGGGTCTCGAAGACACCCGCGTCGTGCACCCGCTTCATGGGATGCCGTTCGTCGCCGACGAGCAGCACCACGTCACCGGCACCTCGGCGCAGCGTGCGGATCGTCGTTGACGCGTCGGCGGGGTGCGCGCCGAGCAGCGCGTGCGGGTCGTGCGTCGCGCCGGTGATCAACTGGTCCATCGGTCGTCCTTCGGGGCGGCGTCGGTCGGTGCGGAGGCGGGCGGGCGGGGCTTCGCTGAGCGGGGAGGGGCCGGGCGGGGAGCGGCCGGCCGGGGAGCGGACGAACGCGAGGCCGCCGCCGTGCCACCGTCCGCAACCGAGCCACCGTACGCTGCCGTGCCAGTGCTGGCGGTCGGGTCAGCGCCGGTCGTCGGCGTGGGGGTCGTCGGCGCGGTGCCGCCGGACAGGTCGTCCGGGACGTCGGTGACGGTGAGGTCCGCCGGTTCGACGACGGCGGGTGCCGGAGCGGAGGGCGCGACCGGGCGGCGGACGGTCAGCACGTGCGCCGGTTGCAGGTACGGGTCGAGCCGTACCGCGTTGCGTTGACCCCAGTCGTAGCTGGTGCCGGTCAGCTCGTCGTACACGGTGAACCGCTCGTGCCAGTCGAAGCCCAGCTCCGGCATGTCCAGCGTCGTGTTGCCCCACTGCACCTCACGCGAGTCGAACGAGCAGATCACGATGACGGTGTTGCCGGTGTCCGGGTCGTGCTTCGACCAGCACAGCAACGCCGGGTTGTCGATCTCGTGGAAGCGCAGGTTGCGGAGCTGGTGCAGCGCCGGGTTGTCGCGGCGTACCCGGTTGAGGGTGGTCAGGAACGGTGCCAGCGAGCGGCCCTGCGCCTCGGCGGCGGCCCAGTCGCGGGGACGCAGCTCGTACTTCTCGTTGTCCAGGTACTCCTCGGCCCCCGGCCGGGCCACGTGCTCGAACAGCTCGAAGCCCGCGTACATGCCCCAGGAGGGGGAGAGCAACGCGGCAAGCACCGCCCGGATCTTGAACATCGGCGGGCCGCCGTGCTGCAACGAGGAGTGCAGGATGTCCGGCGTGTTCGGCCAGAAGTTCGGCCGCATGTGGTCGGCCGACGCGACAAGCTCCTCGCAGTACTCCCGCATCTGCGCGGCCGTCGTGCGCCAGGTGAAATAGGTGTACGACTGGGTGAAGCCGATCTTGCCGAGGCCGTGCATGATCGCAGGCCGGGTGAACGCCTCGGCCAGGAACAGCACGTCCGGGTCGACAGCCTTGACTTCGGCGATCAGCCAGTGCCAGAAGTCGAACGGCTTGGTGTGCGGGTTGTCCACCCGGAAGATCCGAATGCCCTCGCCGACCCAGTGCAGCACCACCCGCAGCACCTCGGCCCGGATGCCCTCCGGGTCGTTGTCGAAGTTGACCGGGTAGATGTCCTGGTACTTCTTCGGCGGGTTCTCCGCGTACGCGATGCTGCCGTCGGCCCGGGTGGTGAACCACTCCGGGTGCTCGGTGACCCACGGGTGGTCCGGCGCGCACTGCAACGCCAGGTCCATCGCCACTTCCAGGCCCTGTGCCGCAGCCGCCTGGATGAAGGCCCGGAAGTCTGCCGGCGTACCCAGGTCGGGGTGGATGGTGTCGTGGCCGCCCTCGGCGGCGCCGATCGCCCACGGCGAGCCCACGTCGGTCGGCCCGGCGGTGAGCGCGTTGTTGCGGCCCTTGCGGTTGACCCGACCGATCGGGTGGATCGGCGGCAGGTAGAGCACGTCGAAGCCCATCGCGGCCACGCCCGGCAGCCGCTCGGTGGCGGTGGCGAAGGTGCCGGAGCGGCCACCCACCGCACCCTCGGAGCGGGGGAAGAACTCGTACCAGGCGGAGAAGAGGGACCGCTTGCGGTCCACCCAGATCGAATACGTGTCACCGGTGGTGACCAGCTCCCGCACCGGGTGCGCCCAGAGCAGGTCGGCCAGGGCGAGCGCCGGGCCGACCCGCTGCGGCAGGGGCAGGTCGGTGTCCGCGACGGCGGTGAGCGCCTCGGCGACCCGCTGCCGGTCGGCGGGCGGAACGAGGTCCCGGGCGGCGGTGAGCACCCGCGCCCCCTCGGCCAGGTCGTTGGCGAGGTCCTCCGGGCCCTGCCCGGCGGCGATCTTCTTGGTCACCGCGTTCTGCCAGGTCAGGTACGGGTCTCCGAACGCCTCCACGGAGAAGGTCCACTCGCCGACGGCGTCCGGCGCGATGGTGGCGTGCCAGCGGTCCTGGCCCGGTTCGCCGGGGCGCATCCGGGTGAACGGCCGTTGCTCGCCGTCCGGACCGGCCCACACCACGTTGCAGCCCAGCGCGTCGTGCCCCTCCCGGTAGGCGCGCGCCGACACCGGAACCGGTTCGTCGACCACCGCCTTGGCCGGGTACCGCCCGCACGAGACGACGGGGGAGACGTCTTCGATCGGGAACCGTCCAGTCACCCCGCCAACCTACTGCGCGAGATCCGTTCGCGCGCGGCCAAGCACCCCAGGTGCCCTTCTCCGCGATGATCGGATGCCCAGGTGTTCCAGGAGGTGTCGCGGGACCTACCCCGCGCGCCGGCCGGTGTTCGTCGCCCGCCAGGACGGCCAATCCTGTGGCCAGGTGTCGGGCCAGTCGTCGACCCGGGCGGCCAGCCCGATCCCGGTAGGGCCGAGCACACCTCTGGAGACCCGTTCGGCGACACCGGAGATCTCCACCGCCGTCAGCGGCGCCCACCGGTGGAGCCGTTCGCCGAGCGCTCCGTCGACGAGAGCCTGCGCGTGTTCCGCCGGCATGCCGGCGGCCGTGAGGAACCACCGCAGGGTGATCTCGCACCATCCCGGCCAGTCGTCGTCGTACTCGGCGACGGGGGCGGCGGCAAAATTCATCAGCTCCGCGACGGCGGCCTCCCAGGCGGCGGCGGCGTCAGCCGCGCCGGCGGCCCGCGCCGGATCGAGCGACGGCAGAATCCGGTTGAAACGCTCGGCCAGACTCTCCAACCAGCGCCGCCAGGCCGCCAGCGAGTCGGCGACGAACACCGGTGCGTCAGTCGGCGTCGGGATGCGGTCGATCACGAAGCCCAACCGCTCCCTCTCCCAGGGCCCCCAGTACCAGCGGTAGGCCCACTGGCCGTACCGCTCGGACAGGATCACGCTGACGGCGTCGACCCAGGCGAAGGTTTCTGACTCCCCGAGCCACCCAACGCCGTCGCGGAAGGCCGGCGGGGGAGGCGGCGGAGGAACCAACGCCCGGACCGTTACCGACATATCGACCGGGTCGAACGGGTGCCGCGCCGGATCGACGTCCGCCCACGTCGCGAGAAGTGGTCCGTGGTCCGCCATGGCTCAGCATGGTGCCAGCCGGCCGTCCTGACGTGAAACCAATAAGCACGAGAGACCCAATGCCGCACAGTTGGACGAGCCTTCGTCGGATAGTCCGTTGCCGCCCGAGCACCGTGCCGCCTACCTCCTCGACGTGGCCGGCGTCCATGCCCGGGCAGGTGACATGCTCAGGGGCGGGCCGGACGCTGCTTGACGCGGAGCGCGTCGCGCACAGCGAGGTGCACTACCGCCCGGCGATGCGGAACATGGTCGCCGTCGTGTGGCGAAACGCCGCCGCGCCAGCCGAACTGGCCCAGCTCGCCGCCGCCCTCCACGTTGCCTGACGAACGTCGCTCGCTCGCCCCTAACTGCGTCGGTGGTAGTGGTTGCGGCGGGGGACCTGTGTGGGGTCGAGCCAGGCGGGTGGGACGAACTCCGGGTGCCCGTCGCCGCCGAGCCGGATGGCCCAGTCGCCGTGGTGCAGGTGTCGGTGGTGGTGGCCGCAGAGCAGGACAGCGTTGTCGAGGCTGGTCGGGCCGCCGTCGGCCCAGTGCCTGATGTGGTGGGCGTCGCACCAGCGGGGTGGGCGGTCGCAGCCAGGGAACGCGCAGCCCCGGTCGCGGAGCACCAGGGCGCGGCGTAACGGCCCGGTGATGAGGCGGCGTTGTCGGCCCACGTCGAGGGGTTGACCGGCGCCGCCGAGGACGGTCGGCAGGAGGGCGGCGTCGCAGGCGAGCCGGCGAACGGCCTCGGGGGTGAGCTGAAGGCCGGTGTCGAGGGCGCCGACGCCCAGCTCCCGCGTCAACCCGTCATAGGCCGTGGTGATGACGATCTGGGTGGGGTCGCCGCCGTGCTCGGGCAGCTCGCCGGTGCGCAGGGCGAGTCGGCAGACGTCGGCCAGGGCGTCGTGGCGACGTTGGCCCGGGGTGCGGGTGTCGTCGGGGCCGGTGGGGGCGGTGAGTGGGTCGATGGCGGCGCGCAGCGCGGCGGCGGCTTCGGCGTCGAGGACCCCGGAGAGGCGCAACCGTCCGTCGGACTGTTCGCTGACGGTGATGTGTCGGTCGCGGCCGGCTCGTGACTCCTGCGCCCGCAGGGCCGCCTCGGCGGCGGCGTCGGCGACCTCCGGGGCCACGTGGTCGAGGATGCGGGTGCCGAGCCTGCGCAACTGGGCGGCGTCGAACTGTGCCGCCCAGTCGACGAGAACGCCGACGGCCTTGTCGGCGGCCTCCGCGCCAGCGACGACGTGCACAGTCTCGACCGTCTCGGCGATGACCCGGACCTGCTCCTGATCGGCCACCCCACCGGCCAACGCGTCACGCACCCCCGCCGGTGCGGCGTCGAGCGTCGCGGCCAGCTCGACCAAACGGCGGGCGGCGCCGACCCCGAGGCGCAGCCGGTCGCGCAGCCACACGGCCGTCGAGGACGCGCCCTGTGCGGTGGCGGTGCCACGCCCGTCCAACTCGCGCACCAGGGTCAGCTTGACTGCGGCGAGGCGTTGCTCGATGCGGTGCGTGGCATCCAGGGCCGCCACGAGGTCGCGCTCACCAGCGGCCCAGACGGCCGTGTCGAAGCAGGCCGTCACCGCGGCCTCTGCCTGCTCCAACGTATCGATCACCACCAGAGAATAGAACAGGTGTACGACATTTTCCGGATCGACGCTCGCCCCTCCGGAGTGGGTCGGCGCGCCACGGCGTGCGCGGCGGTGGCGTAGCCTCCGGCCATGATCGAACGGGTGAAGGTGGCGGTTGTCGGCGTCGGCAACAACACGTCGGCGTTGGTGCAGGGGCTCGCTCTGCACCGCCACAGCGGCAGCCTGGTCGGGATTCGCAGGCCGATGATCGACGGGCTCGGGGTGGGCGACATCGACGTCGTCGCCGCGTTCGCCACGTCCGAGGAGAAGATCGGCAGGGACCTGACCGAGGCGATCTTCCTGCCGCCCAACAACTTTCCCCGGCTCAACTGCGACCTGCCCAAGGCGGGTGTGCCGGTCACGAGAGGCCTCGTCGACGCGACAGGGGTGCAGTGGGTGGCGGCGGCACTGGCCGGGGCGGAGGTGCTGCTCTACTCGGCGCCGAGTGGCCGACCGGACGTCGCCCGGGCGTACGCCGAGGCAGCGCGTACCGCGGGCGTCGCCTTCATCAACACCACAGCCGACCCGATCTCCCGCGATCCGGACGTGCTGAGCGGTTTCGAAGCGGCCGGTCTGCCGCTGATCGGCGACGACCTGGCCAGCCAGTTCGGCACCTCGGTGCTGCACAACGCGCTGCTGCGGCTGCTCAAGGAGCGGGGCCTCACCCTGGTCAGCTCCTACCAGGTCAATCTGGGCGGCACCGAAGACTTCCGCAACCTGGTCGAGAACCCCAACACCAAGAAGCAGTCCAAGCTCAACGCCCTGGCCGGGGCGGACCGCGTCGAGGTGGCTCCGCTCGGTTACCTGCCGCATCTCGGGTCGCAGAAGGTGGCTCACCTCAACCTGGAGGCGCAAGGCTGGGGCGAGACAACCGTGAGCCTCGACGTGAAGCTGAAGGTGCACGATCCCAGCGGCGCCGCCGGGGTCAACATCGACCTGATCCGCATCGCCGCCGCCGCGCTACGGAACGGACGTGGTGGTCACTGCGCCGAGGCGACCTCATTGCTGAAATCTCCGCCTGGAACGGCGATCTGAGCGTGGCTCCCGCGTCGCGTCAGCACCAGGACCGCGCGGGTGGGGTGTCGACCGTACGGGTGAGGAATGCTCGGCCCGGGGCGGCGGCGCGGGCTGGCGGTGAGTGAATGGGCAGATGACAATCCTCGCGATCGTCGTCGGCGGTGGTATCGGCGCTACCCTGCGTTACCTGCTGGGCCTCGGCTTCGCGCCGTCCACGCCACCTGACTTCCCCTGGGTCACCTTCGCTATCAACATGGTGGGCGCCTTCGCTCTCGGCGCCGTGATGACGCTGCTGGCGGCACACCGGCTGCCCGGCCCGTGGGGCAAGCCGTTCCTGTCCACCGGGCTCATCGGCGGGTTCACCACCTGGTCGCACTTCATCGTCGAGTCCGACCAGCTGATCGGGGCGCGGCGCAGCGGAATCGGCATCGTCTACCTGGTGGTGTCCATCGTCCTCGGAGTGATCGCGGCAGCGCTCGGCGCCCGCCTCGTGGAACTGCGCACCGGGCGTCCGACGGGGAGGGGCGCCTGATGTGGGTGGGCATCGGGGTGTTCCTGGCCGGCGGGCTCGGAGCGCTGAGCCGCGCCGGCATCGATGCCCTTGTCAAGCCGTGGTGGAAGGCGCGGGCCACCGGGTCCAGCAAGGCGTTCCCGGCGAGCACCTTCCTGATCAACGTCTCGGGCGCTTTCGTGCTCGGCATCGTCACCGGCTACGCGGTGAAACACACCGCCGCCGGCGCGCAGGACTTCGCCACGATCGTCGGGGTCGGCTTCCTCGGGGCGTACACCACCTTCTCCACCGAGGAGTGGCACACCCTGGGACTGCTGCGCAGGAACGCCGCGGTCGAGGCGTTCAACGTGCTCGGCAGCCTCTGCGCCAGCCTCGTGCTGGCCGCGCTCGGCCTGTGGATCGGCAGCAGCTCTAGCCCGCCAAGCCTGACTACCGCAGCGCGCTCGGGTCAGTGAACGAGACCACCGCACGGGGCGCCGGGCACCCGAAACGAAGGCGGCCATGCGCCCCGGCAGAAAGGCGGCCGTGCGCCCCGGCAGAAAGGCGGCGTGCGCCCCGCGCGGCGGACTCGTCGTCACCTTCCGATCTTGTCCAGGTCGGCGAGGTCCTCGTCGGAGAGCGACAGCCCCGCGCCGGCGACGTTCTCGCGCAGGTGCGCGACTGACGACGTACCCGGAATGAGCAGGATGTTCGGCGAGCGCCGCAGCAGCCAGGCCAGGGCGACCGACATCGGTGTCGCGGCCAACCTGTCGGCCACGGCCGACAGGGCTGCAGACTGGAGCGGGCTGAAGCCGCCGAGCGGGAAGTAGGGCACGTAGGCGATGCCCTGTTCGGCGAGCGTGTCGATCAGGTCGTCGTCCTGGCGGAAGGCCAGGTTGTACATGTTCTGTACGCACACGATCGGCGCGATCGCCTGCGCCTCGGCGACCTGCTGCGCCGTCGCGTTGCTCACCCCGAGGTGCCGGATCAGGCCCTGCCGCTGGAGGTCGACGAGCGTCTCGAACGGTTCGGCGAGCGAGCCGGGTTGTGGGCCTTCGGCGTTGCCGAGCCGCAGATTGACCAGGTCGAGCACCTCGACGCCGAGGTTCTCCAGGTTCTCGTGGACCGCCCGGCGCAGGTCGTCGGGCTTGCGGGCGGGGGGCCAGCCGCCCTGCTGGTCGCGGGTGGCGCCGACCTTGGTGACGATGTGCAGCGATTCGGGGTACGGGCGCAGAGCCTCCCGGATCAGCCTGTTGGTGATGCGTGGCCCGTAGGCGTCGCTGGTGTCGATGTGGGTGATGCCGAGTTCGACGACCTCGCGCAGGACGGCGAGCGCGCCGTCGTGGTCGGCGGGCGGCCCCATGACCCACGGCCCGGCGAGCTGCATGGCGCCGTAGCCGAAGCGGGTGACGCTCAGGTCGCCCAGCATCCAGGTGCCGCCGGGGAGGGAAGGCTTGCCGCCTTGAAGGGCGTGGGCGTCGTCGGTAACGGAAGTGGAGCGCATGTGCAGGCCTCGGATTTCAGGTGGAGTGCGGCGCGATCAGTGCCGCGCAGGTACCTGCTTCACTCTGGTCGGGTAACTTCCTGCTGGGAAGTAGGCACTTCAAAGTGCGTAACACACCGACAGGTGGGGGAGTGGCGCGGATGGCGACGACGACGGCGGCCCAGCAGAGAGCACAGACCAGGGCGCAGTACGACGTATTCCTGGCCGAGTGCCCCAGCCGCAAACTGCTCGACCGGATCTCCGACAAGTGGGTCACGTTGATCCTGGCCGCGCTGGGCAGCGACGGCTCCCACCGGTTCGGCGCCGACTGCGCCGGTGAACCCCGCCCGCTGCGCTACTCCGAGCTGTCGCGCCTCCTGGCCGGCGTCAGCCAGAAGATGCTCACCCAGACGCTGCGCTCCCTGGAACGCGATGGCCTGATCACGCGAACGGCGACGCCGACCGTGCCCGTCACTGTCACCTACGAGCTGACCGATCTCGGCGTCTCGCTGCACCAGATGATGCGCGGCCTGAAGGGCTGGGCCGAGACACACATGGACGAGGTGCTCGACAACCGCGCGACGTACGACACCCGCGCCTCCGCGGGATGACCTGGGCGGGTCAGGCCTCCAGCAGCGAGCGGTAGACGTCGAGGGTCTGGCGGGCGACGGAGTCCCAGGAGAAGTGCTCGACCGCGCGCCGACGACCGGCCTGACCGAACCGACCGGTACGCGCCGGGTCGGCGAGCAGCGTGTTGATCGCCGACGCCAGGTCCGCGACGAACTTCTCCGGCTCCAACGGGGTCCCCGACCCGTCGCTGACCTGCTCGATCGGCACCAGCAGGCCGGTCTCGTCGTCGGACACCACCTCCGGGATGCCGCCGGTCGCGGTCGCCACCACGGCCGTCTCGCAGGCCATCGCCTCCAGGTTGACGATGCCCATCGGCTCGTAGATCGACGGGCAGGCGAAGACGGTGGCGTGGGTGAGCACCTGGATCACCTCCGGCTTGGGCAGCATCTCGGCCACCCAGACCACGCCGGAGCGGTTGGCCCGCAGCTCGGCGACCAACTCCTCCACCTCGGCGGCGATCTCGGCGGTGTCCGGTGCGCCGGCGAGCAGCACGAGCTGCGTGTCGGCAGGCAACTCCCGGGCGGCCCGCAGCAGGTACGGCAGCCCCTTCTGCCGCGTGATCCTTCCCACATAGACCACGCTGGGGCGGGACGGGTCGATGCCCAGCCGGTCCAGCACGTCGGTGCCGGGGTCCGGGGCGTACTGCACGGTGTCGATGCCGTTGTAGACCACCCGGACCTTCGACGGGTCGATCTGCGGGTAGGCGGTGAGCACGTCGGAGCGCATCCCCCCACTGACCGCGATCACCGCGTCGGCGGCCTCCATCGCGGTGCGCTCGATCCAGGACGAGAGCGCGTACCCGCCGCCGAGCTGCTCGGCCTTCCACGGCCGCAGCGGCTCCAGGCTGTGCGCGGTCACCACGTGCGGCACCCCGTGCAGCAGCTTCGCTGTGTGCCCGGCCAGGTTCGCGTACCAGGTGTGGCTGTGCACCACGTCGGCGCCCGCCGCGCCGGCGGCCATCTCCAGGTCCACGCCCATCGTCCGCAGCGCGGCGTTCGCACCGGCCAGGCCGGGCGGTTCGGCGTACGCGGTGACGCCCGGCTCGGTGCGCGGCCGGCCGAAGCAGTGCACGCGTACGTCGGTGAGGCGGCGCAACTCCCGGGCCAGGTACTCGACGTGCACCCCGGCGCCGCCGTAGACCTCCGGCGGGTACTCGCGGGTGAGCAGATCGACGCGCAGCGGGGTGGGTTCCGTCATGACCCCGCACCCTAGTGCAGAAGAGTCCCCGTACGAGTGGTGAAGTGCGACGCGGGTGGATAGCGTCGGGGCATGGCTGCCAAGGTGCTCGCGATCGTCCTGGCGGGTGGGGAGGGCAAGCGCCTGATGCCACTCACCACGGACCGGGCCAAGCCGGCCGTCCCGTTTGGCGGGATGTACCGCATGGTCGACTTCGTCCTCTCCAACCTGGCCAACGCCGGCTATCTCAAGATCGTCGTGCTGACCCAGTACAAGTCCCACTCCCTCGACCGACACATCACCAAGACCTGGCGGATGTCCACGCTGCTCGGCAACTACGTCACCCCGGTGCCCGCGCAGCAGCGT
This sequence comes from Micromonospora sp. NPDC049047, assembly GCF_040649135.1. Classification (NCBI taxonomy): domain Bacteria; kingdom Bacillati; phylum Actinomycetota; class Actinomycetes; order Micromonosporales; family Micromonosporaceae; genus Micromonospora; species Micromonospora sp. NPDC049047. The sequence goes on along the minus strand of NZ_JBEZEY010000019.1, from coordinate 86,333 downwards.
CGTGGCCCGTGGTGGTTCGCCGGCTCGGCCGACGCCATCTACCAGAGCTTCAACCTGATCAATGACGAGCAGCCCGACTACGTGATCGTCTTCGGCGCCGACCACATCTACCGGATGGACCCCCGGCAGATGGTGGAGGACCACATCGCCTCCGGCGCCGCGGTCACCGTCGCCGGCATCCGCCAGCCGCTGTCGATGGCCGACCAGTTCGGCGTCATCGAGGTCGGCGAGGACGGCCGGAAGATCCGAGCGTTCCGGGAGAAGCCCACCGACGCGGTCGGCCTGCCCGACGCGCCGGACGAGATCTACGCCTCGATGGGCAACTACGTCTTCACCACCCGGGCGCTCTGCGAGGCGGTCGAACGCGACGCCGCCGACAAGAGCAGCAAGCACGACATGGGCGGCAGCATCATCCCGATGCTCGTCGAGCGGGGCGAGGCGAACGTCTACGACTTCCGCGACAACGAGGTGCCGGGCAGCACCGACCGGGATCGTGGCTACTGGCGCGACGTGGGAACGCTCGACTCGTTCTACGACGCGCACATGGATCTGATCAACGTGCACCCCGTCTTCAACATGTACAACTTCGACTGGCCGATCTACACCGAGCAGCCGCCGTGGCCACCGGCGAAGTTCGTCCACCAGTGGGGTGAGCGGGTCGGCCGGGCGGTCGGCTCGATGGTCTCGCCCGGGGTGGTGATCTCCGGATCGCTCGTGGAGAACTCGATCGTCTCGCCGAAGGTGCGGGTGCACTCCTGGGCGCACGTCGAGGGCTCGGTGCTGATGGAAGGTGTGGAGATCGGCCGGCACGCGGTTATCCGGCGGGCCATCCTGGACAAGAACGTGTTCGTCCCGGAGGGCGTCGAGATCGGCGTCGACCTGGAAAAGGACCGGCAGCGCTACACCGTCTCCGACAATGGCATCGTGGTGATCGGCAAGGGCCAGAAGGTCGTGCCGTGACCGACCCGCACTCCCCGAGGAGGATCCCGCAGTGACCCACCCCCGTGCCGGCCAGCCCGCGGAGCCCGCCGACCTGGTCGACGTGCCGCGCCTGGTGACCGCCTACTACGCCGAGCATCCGGACCCCACGGACCCGGCCCAGCAGGTCTCCTTCGGCACCTCCGGGCACCGCGGCTCCAGCCTGCGCAACGCGTTCAACTCCGACCACATCCTGGCGGTCACCCAGGCGCTCTGCGACTACCGGCGGGAGCAGGGGCTGGACGGGCCCCTCTTCCTCGCCCGGGACACCCACGCGCTGTCCGCGCCGGCGGCCGTGGACGCCCTGGAGGTGCTCGCCGCCAACGGGGTCACCGTGCTCGTCGACAGCCGCGACGGCTACACCCCCACCCCGGCGTTGTCGCACGCGATCCTCACCCACAACCGGGGGCGCACCAGCGGGCTCGCCGACGGGATCGTCATCACCCCGTCGCACAACCCGCCGGACGACGGCGGCTTCAAGTACAACCCCACGAACGGCGGGCCGGCCGACACCGACGTGACCCGGTGGATCCAGGACCGCGCCAACGCGATCCTCGCCGCCGGGCTCAAGGAGGTCCGCCGGATCACCTACGCGCGGGCTCGGGCCGCCGACACCACCGGGGAGTACGACTTCCTCGCCCACTACGTCGACGACCTGCCCGCGGCGATCGACATCGACGCGATCCGCGACGCCGGGGTGCGCATTGGCGCGGACCCGCTCGGCGGGGCGAGCGTGGCGTACTGGGGCGAGATCGCCGAGCGGCACCGACTGGACCTGACCGTGGTCAACCCGACGGTCGACCCGACCTGGCGGTTCATGACCCTGGACGGCGACGGCAAGATCCGGATGGACTGCTCCTCGCCGAACGCGATGGCGTCGCTGATCGCCGCCCGCGCCGACTTCCAGATCTCCACAGGCAACGACGCGGACGCCGACCGGCACGGCATCGTCACCCCGGACGCCGGTCTGATGAACCCCAACCACTTCCTGGCGGTGGCGATCGGCCACCTGTTCCGGACCCGTAGCGAATGGGGTCCGGCCGCCGCCGTGGGCAAGACCCTGGTCTCCTCGTCGATGATCGACCGGGTCGCCGCGGACCTGGGTCGGCCGCTGCTGGAGGTGCCGGTCGGCTTCAAGTGGTTCGTGCCCGGCCTGCTCGACGGGTCGGCCGGCTTCGGCGGCGAGGAGAGCGCCGGGGCGTCGTTCCTGCGCCGCGACGGTTCCACCTGGACCACCGACAAGGACGGCATCCTGCTCTGCCTGCTCGCCTCCGAGATCCTGGCCACCACCGGGCGTAGCCCGAGCGAGCACTGGGCGGAACTGGCCGAACGCTTCGGCGCGCCGTCGTACGCCCGGATCGACGCCCCGGCCAGCCGGGAGCAGAAGGCAGTGCTCGCCAAGCTCTCCCCGGAGCAGGTGACCGCCACCGAGTTGGCCGGTGAGCCGATCACCGCGACCCTGACCACCGCCCCCGGCAACAACGCCCCGATCGGTGGCCTCAAGGTCAGCACCGAGTCCGGCTGGTTCGCCGCCAGGCCCTCGGGCACAGAAGACGTCTACAAGATCTACGCCGAGTCCTTCCAGGGCCCCGACCACCTCAAGCAGATCCAACAAGAAGCCAAAACCCTCGTAGACCAAGCCCTAACCCAGTCCTAACCCCAAACCCCACCCCCCACCCCACACCCGCGTTGATCATGAAGTTATTGCCACGACACGCCGCGCGGCATGGCAATAACTTCATGATCAACCGTGTCGGGTGGGGTGGGGTGGGAGGTGGGGTGGGGTGGGGTGGGAGGTGGGGGAGGGGGTGGGGGTTTAGCAGGGTGGGGGGATTTCTTGTTGGGCGCGGCGGCGTAGTTCTTCGGGGAGCAGCTCGCGGAGCTGCTCGGGCAGGAACGGCAGGTCGAGCAGGGTCATCTTCAACTGGTTGCGTTCCTGGTAGCGCAGCGGGTCGAAGCGGACCACCAGACCGGCGTTGCGGCGGTACGTGATGTCCACCGCCCCCTCCGTTGCCGCGTCGCGGAACACCAGCCCGTCCATCTCCACCACGACCGGCGACGAGTCGGGCCGCAGCTCCAAGCGGATCTTCTCGTCCGGTGAGAGCACCACCGACCGGGAGATGCCGGCCATCGGCGCCGACGGCGTGATCACCACCGAATCGGCGGCGGGGGAGATCAGTGGGCCGCCTGCCGCGTAGCTGTACGCCGTCGAGCCGATCGGGGTGCTCACCACCACGGCATCGCTGCGGTAGTAGCCGTACTGCTGACCGTCGATGCCGAGGGTGACGCTGACGAAGCCGGAACCGGGCTGGCGGACCAACGCGATGTCGTTGAACGCCACCACGTCGTCGCCGCACACGTCGCAGGCGAGGCAGGCGTGCGACTCGACTGTGAAGTCCTTCGACAGCAGCCGACTCAGCGCGTCGGGCAGCTCCGGCGGCTCGATCTCGACGAGAAACCCCAGGTGACCCAGGTGTACGCCGAGCACCGGCTTCGGGTCGCGGATGGCGGAGCGCAGCGCACCCAGCATGGTGCCGTCCCCACCGATGCTGATCAGCGCGTCGGCGCGGGTGGCAACCTCCTCGGCCGGTACCGGTTCGACGCAGGACGGCACGCGGTGCTGGTCCTCCTCGCTCACCATGAGCGTCTTGTGGTGGCGCGTCGCCCACCGCTCGATGATCCCGACCACCTCGGTGACATCCCGGGTGGGGTGCAGCACAAGTCCCAGCCCCGACACCCGTACAGCTCATCACATTCGTGGTGGCCGCACCCGTCGTACACCGAAGGTGCGCCGACGGTCGGGGACCGCCGGCGCACCTCGCCGCCGTCAGGGCCGGGGTCGACCGCTGAGGTGCCTCAGCGAGCGGGCGACCAGGTCGTCGCGGGCAGCCGGGGGCAGCCCCTCCAGCCCGAAGCCCAGATAGACGGTGTCGTCGGTGACCACCACCGAGCCCTCCTCGAACGCCCGCTGGCTGCGCGACCAGTCGGTGGCGTTGCCACCGGACCCGGCCGGTGGCCCGGCCACCGTCCAGCCGCCCAGGTCGGCCGACTCGAACGAGGTGTCGGCCACTGTCGCCCCGTCGACAACCACTCGGGCGTCGTCCAGGAAGACGCCGAGCCCCTGGGTCGACCAGTCCGAGGCGTACGTGATCGACACCTCGACCTGCTTGCCGGCATAAGCGGACAGGTCCGTGACGAACTCCTTCCAACCGCCGGAGGCGCCGGACGCCGCGTTCCAGCTGCCGGTGCTGCCGGTGGGCGAGCAGTCCGCGCCCTGGTAGTGCGTCAGGAACGGGTGCACCTCACTCCAGTTGCTGAGACAGCTCTCCCCGGTCGCCGAGCTGGTCTTGCCGTTGACGTCCGGCAGGGTCGTCCAGTTGTCGCTGCCCACCTCGTGCGCCTCGACGAAGAGGAAGTCCCAGTCCTGCTCGATGTCGTACGAGGTGAAGAAGCGCAACTCCGCGGCGCTCGCCCCGGTCAGGTCAACAGTGCGGGTGAGCCGCTTGTACGACTCGTCGCTCTGCCCGCTGTGCAGGTACCACTCGCCGGTCCGCGGATCGAACGGCGCGCCGCCCGGCCGGGTCCAGCCCACCGGCGCGGAGCTGGCGAACTGGGGGAACTCGTCCGGCGGCAGGAAACTCGACGTGGTCAGGAACGATGCGCTGTGCTCCTGGTTCTGCGCCGACCCGGGCGCGTTGAGCTGCCCGCTGAAGCCGGTGAACGCCCCGTCGATCCCGGCGACCGGGTACGGTCCCCCGTCCGGTGAGGTGCCGCCGTCACTGACGTAGGTGTGCGCGCCCAACCAGTACTGCTGGAAGTCGTTGAGCAACGGCAGGCAGCTGGCGGAATCGGCGTCGGTGCACTCGGGCGGTGCGTCCGGGTGATAGACGTACGACCCGTTGGCGCCCTGGGCGTACAGCGCGTACTGGCCGCTGACCAGGAGCTTGCCGCCCTCGTTGAGGTAGTCCCGGACGGCCAGCTCGGTGGTGAGCGCCGCCTTGGCCGTGGTGCCGGGCACCTGCCCGGGGGAGCGCAGGATGACGTCGTCGCCGGTCTCCCAGACCACCGCCTTGTAGTGCGACAACACGCCCAGCGGGTGGGGTGCCTCGCGTCCCATCGCGTCGAAGTCGTACACGTCGCTGCTGCGTCCGGCGGCACGCAACGACGCCGCGACCTCGTCGGCGTACTTCGCGGTGGTGCCGGTCTGCGTCGGGCTGAGGCCGGTGACGTCCTCCATCGCGAGGACCAGCACGTCGCCGCCGATGTCGTTGTGCACCCGATAGGTGAAGTGTTCGCTGGCCACCACCCCGGCTCGCGGTTTGTTTCCGGTGAACCAGACCTCCACCCGGTCACCCGGCTTCGCGCCGGTGACGGTGCCGCGCAGTTCGGCGTAGTAGTCGTCGTTCGTGTCGCCGTACCGCTCGCCGCCGCGCCACTCGCGGACCGCTACCGTCTTCGGTCGGCCGCCGTTGACCGTGTAGTGCATCCGGACGTTCTTCAGCGCCCGACGGGTGATCGAGGCGACCTGCTGGGTGCGCCCGTACGAGGTGTCGAACGCGTCCACCACGAAGTCCGGGGTGCTGCGACCGACCACCGACACCGGGTCGTCCGGGTCCGCCGCCGAGCGGGCCACGGCAAGCGCGAACGGCAGGTTCTTCTGCACCTCACCGGCGATGAGAGCCTCGTCGTCGGGGAAGATGAAGCCGCTGACGCAGTCCTCCGGGCGCCACTCGTCGTCCGGGTCGACCGCCGAGGCGGCCTCGCAGGTGGACATCTCCGGGGTGAAGCCCAGCGTGCCGTACTTGACGGTGGCGTGGCTGTCGGTGTCCCCGTTGGTGGTGTACAGCTCGGCGGAGATGTCCGGGTCGTAGCCGGGCACCGCCGGGTGCGCGTCGTCACCGGCCATCGTCTCGTAGATGACGTCGTCCGGGGTGGGGGTGCTCACCTGCCAGCCGACGCCGTAGAGCAGCAACTCGGCCGCCGAGTGGTAGTTGACGAAGAACTCGAACCCGACCCGCTTGAAGAGCCCGTCCAGGGCTTTGGTCTCCGGCTCCGAGTTGGGGCCCGGGCCCCGGTAGGTTTCGCTGTTCGGGTCCGGTGACGAGCCCTCGTTGTCGTACCCCCACTTGTAGCTGAAGTTGCGGTTGAGGTCGACACCGTCGCCCGAGGTGATCTGCCCGTCGCCGTTGTTGTCCCGCAGGTTCTTGCGCCACAGCCGGTTGCCGGGGGTGAAGGTGTGGTCGTAGCCGTCCGGGTTGGCGACCGGCAGGAACCACAGTTCGGTGGTGTCCAACAGGCGGGTGATCTCCCGGTTGGTGCCGTAGCTGTCAAGCACGTGGTGCATCAGCCGCCGGGTCATCTCCGGCGTGATCCACTCGCGGGCGTGCTGCGCACCGGCGTAGAGCACCGCCGGTCGCCGTCCGTCCGGGACGGTCCGCGCGTTCTTGGTGACCTTGAGGGCGACGATCGGCTGGCCCTGCTGGCTGCGACCGATCGTCTGCACCTTGGCGAGCTTCGGATACCGGGCCGCTGTGGCGTTCAGCTCGTCCCGCAGACCGCCCGGCTCCCCGTAGGGCCGGAAACTCGCCCAGCCCGCCGCGGCCTGCTCCCGCAGCGCCTGCGAGGCGTCCTTGCCGCGAACCTTCTTCACCGCCAGCGGTACGCCCTTGTCGGTCAACCGTTTCGCCTGCCGGCGGCTGAGGACCGTCTCGACGGTGGTGCGGCCGGATGAGTCCGTCTTCGCGTCGTGGCCGAGGTCGACCCCCGCCGCGCGCAACTGCTCCCGCTGTTTCGCGTCGACAGTGCCGACGTACACCTCCAGGCCGTCGCGGGCGCCCGGTTCGGATGGTGGCCGCGCGCTGGCGGGTGGGGTCAGTGCCAGTGCGCCGAGCAGGGTGACCACGCTGGCGATCGCCAGTCGTCTCGGTCTCATCGCGCCTCCTTGGGTGAAGGACCTGTAGGCGCGAGCCTTCGGTGCGGCGTGATCGATGTCAATAGTTCGATGGGCGCGAGGTGGCTGCCCGTGTTGGTGTGGGTGCCGGCTGTGATCATGTGGTGGGCTGGGCTAGCGGAGTGTCGCCGCGATGATCTCCGCGATCCGCTCGCCCGCCGCGCCGTCCCACATCGGGGGCGTGGGCCAGACGGCGGGTCGGCCCGCTGCCACAGTGCTCGCCACGGTCTCGGCGAGCGTCGACCGGGTGACGAGGCGGTTGGTGCCGTGCGTGATCGTGATCGGGCGTTCGGTGTTGGGCCGCAGCGTCAGGCAGGGCACCCCGAGCATCGTCGTCTCCTCCTGCACCCCGCCGGAGTCGGTGACCACGACCGCCGCGCCGCGTACCAGGCTGACGAACTCGAGGTAGCCCAGCGGGTCGACGACCCGCAGCGCGCGGTGTGACAGCAGGCCCGCGCTCTCCAGGTGCTGCCGGCCGCGCGGGTGCAGCGGCAGGATGACGGGGAGTTGATCGGCAACCGCGTGCATCGCCTTGACCAGGTCTACCGCGTCTGTCGCATCGTCGACATTGCCCGGTCGGTGCAGCGTGGCCACCACGTACCGGTCGGGCAGCGAGAGTGCCGCCCGAATGCCGGCGACGTCGAAGCGGTCGAGATTGGCCAGCAGGGTGTCGATCATCGGGTTGCCGACCAGATGGATCTTCTCGGCGGCGACGCCCTCGGTGCCGAGGTGCGACACGGCGTCGGGGCTGGTGGCGAACAACAGGTCGGACACGTGGTCGACGACGATCCGGTTGATCTCCTCGGGCATGGACCTGTCGAAGCTGCGCAGGCCGGCCTCCACGTGCGCGACAGGGACGCCCAGCTTCGACGCGACGAGCGCGGCGGCGAGGGCGGAGTTGACGTCCCCGTAGACGACGGTGAGGGCCGGGCGGTCGGCGATCATCAGCTCTTCCAGGCCGGTCATCACGCTCGCGGTCTGGCTCGCGTGGCTGCCCGAACCGACCCCCAGGTTGAGGTCCGGCTCGGGCAGGCCCAGTTGCCGGAAGAAGACCTCGGACATCCGCTCGTCGTAGTGCTGTCCGGTGTGGATCAGGCGCTGTGCCACGCCGTGCCGCCGAAGTGCGCGGATCACGGGCGCTGCCTTGGGAAAGTTGGGACGTGCACCCGCGACGTGCAGAACGGCGTCGGCTGGCATGGATCTCCTCGGGAAATTCGGTGCGAATCAGCGACGGCGCGCCAATAGTACAAGTTATCCAGTTTAAGGCATCTAATCGGCATAGAATGCCGAATGACGGATGCGTCGCGGTGTGTGTTGCCTGAGCGGTGACCTGCCGTGATCGGTGTTCTTACTCCCGAAGGCAGGCAGAGCCGCGTGAAGCAGATCGTCCAATCGGTGTCCGGCGGAGAGTTGCGAGTCGTCGAAGTCCCCCAGCCGGAGCCCGGCGCCACCGAGGTGCTCGTCGCCACCCGCCGGTCCCTGCTCTCCGCGGGGACCGAGCGCGCCGTGCGCGAGCTGGCCTCGGCGAGCCTGCTGCGCAAGGCGCGGGCCCGACCGGATCTGGTCCGCCAGGTGGTCAACAGGGCACGCACCGGGGGAGTTCGCTCGACCGTGGCCGCCGTGCGCAGCCGGCTCGACGAGGACATGCCGCTCGGCTACAGCGCCGCCGGTGTCGTCGTCACCGCCGGCGCCGCGACCGACGGGATCCGCCCCGGGATGCGGGTGGCCACGGCGTCGGTGGGGCACGCCGAATACCAGGCGGTGCCGGGTCTGCTCGCGGTACCCGTCCCGGAGTCGGTGTCCGACCAGGCGGCCGCCTTCGGCGCGGTGGCGGCGATCGCCATGCAGGGCCTGCGGCAGGCCGAGGTGGGTCTCGGCGGCTCGGTCGCGGTCGTCGGGCTCGGCCTGGTCGGGCAGCTGACCGTACGACTGGCGCTCGCCTCCGGGCTGCACGTCATCGGCATCGACCTGCGCGACTGGACCGCCCAGCTGGCCGGCGAGTGTGGTGCGGTAGGCCTGGTCGAGGCGGGTGCGACGACCACCGAGCAGATCATGGAACTGACCCGTGGCCGAGGCGTCGACGCCGTCCTGATCACGGCGGCGACCGCCTCGTCGGAGCCGGTCGCGCGCAGCACCGAGATCGCCCGCGACCGCGCCCGACTGGTGGTGGTCGGCGACGTCGGCCTGGCCCTGGACCGTCGACGCTTCTACGAGCGTGAGCTGGACCTTCGGTTCGCGCGCAGCTACGGTCCCGGCCGCCACGACCGGGCCTACGAGGAGTGGGGCATCGACTATCCGATCGGCCACGTGCGCTGGACGGCACGCCGCAACATCGAGGCCTACCTCGACCTGGTGGCCGGTGGCCGGGTCGCGGTCGACGACCTGGTGACGCATGTCTTCGAGGTGGAGCGGGCCACCGCGGCCTACGAGGTGCTGGCCGCGGACCCGCGCTCGCTCGCGGTGCAGCTCAGCTACGCGGCTCCCGCGCAGCAGTCCCGGCAATCGATCACGGTCCGACCGCGCCGCAACTCGACGTCGCCGCGCGGCGGCCTGATCGGGGCCGGCAACTACGCCAAGGCCACGTTCCTGCCCGCGCTCAGGGCGGCGGGCTGGGGCGACGACCTCGTGGCCATCACCTCGGCCAAGGGCCTGTCGGCGCGGCACGCGGCCGAGCGCAACGGAATCGCCGTGGTGGCACCGACAGCCGAGGATCTGCTGGTCCGCGATGACATCGACGTGGTGTTCATCCTCAGCCGCCACGACTCGCACGCCGCCCTGGTGGTGCAGGCGCTCGACGCCGGCAAACACGTCTTCGTGGAGAAGCCGCTCGCGCTGACCCAGGACGAACTCGACGAGGTCAGGGCCGCCTACGAGCGCAACTCCGGCCACCTGTTCGTCGGGTTCAACCGCCGGCACGCGCCCATGGTCAGCCACGCCAGGTCGGCCCTGGCGGCCGGGTCAGGTCCGATCACCGTCGCCTACCGGGTCAACGCCGGGCAGTTGCCCGCCGCCCACTGGTATCACGACCGACGCCAGGGCGGCCGCATCCGGGGCGAGGTGTGCCACTTCATCGATCTCGCCTCGTGGCTGGTGGGCGCGCAGCCGCGGGTCGTGCACGCGTACGGCAGCGGCCGTGGCGAACCGGGCCTGGAGGAGGACGTGAGTGTCCTGCTCGGATACCCGGACGGGTCCACCGCGACGATCACGTACGCCACCGGCGGGCACCGGCGGACGCCCAAGGAGCGCCTGGAGGTCCTCGGGCGCGGGCACACAGTGGTGATCGACGACTTTCGGCGCCTGGAGATCGACGGTCGGGAGGTCAAGCGCGTGCCCGGCGGCAAGGGACATCAGGAACTGCTCGCCCACACCCGCGCGGTGATCGCCGGCAATCTGCCCGACGATCGGGAACTCGACGCCTCCTTCGGCACGACCAGGGCCGCGCTGTCCGCGATCGCCGCCCTGACCGGCGTCCAGGAACACCCGTCGCGCCTGCCCGTGCAGGCAGACCTGGAGAGCGTGCGGGCCGGCTTCACCTCGTGACGCGGTACCCGGCGCCGGGCGTGCGGTCAGCACCTGGCGCCGGCTGTCGGTGTCAGGCGCGGTGCCGGGCGGCGGGACTGCCGTCAGCGCGACGCGTCGCCGTCGACAAGCGGATCGAGTAGCCGCCCGAGGGCCTGCGCCATGGCCGTACGAGACTGGTTCGCCCGGATCCAACTCCGGCCGGCCGCGCCCAACTTGGCAAGTTCGTCCGGGCTGGCCTGGCTGAGCTGGGCGAGGCCGTGGGCCAGGTGGCCCGGCGGGGTCACGTGTCCGGCGTCCGCGCCCAGCACGAGGTCGCCGACGACCCCCGGGCTGTTGGTGACGATCGGCAGCCCGGCCGCCATGTAGTCGAACACCTTGTTGGGGCTGACCCCGGCCCGGAACAGCTCGACGTCGGCGAGCACGTGCACCCCGACGTCCGCGGCGTGCAGGAGGTCCGGGATCTCCGACTTCGGCACCGGGTCGAGGAAGCGGACATTGTGGATGCCGACCGCCTTCGCCTGTAGGCGTGACTTCTCCACACCCGCGCCGACGAGGACGACGTCGATCTCGGGTACCGCCTTGGCGGCGGCCAGCAGCAGGTCGAGCCCGTTGGCCGGACCGTGCGCCCCGGCGTAGACGGCGGTCCGGCGGGTGAACCGGTAGCGCCGCCGCAGCTCGGCACGGTCCCGGCTGGGTACGAAATCCTCGGGGTCGGCCGCGTTGGGGATGAAGGCGATCTTCTCGGGCGCCACGCCCTTGCCCTCGATCGCCGCCCGTACGCCAGGTGCCATGATCACCACCCGGTCGGCGCGCCGGTACAGCAAGCGTTCGAGGCGCTCCAACGCCCGGTACGCCACAGATGTCTCCGACAGCGTGCCCATCTCCACGAGCACGCGCGGCCACAGGTCCCGGACCTCCAGCACGAACGGCGTGCGCCGCAGGGTCGCCACCACGCAGCCGGAGAGACCGGCCAGCAGGTGTGGCGACGAGGCGTAGACCACGTCGGGTCGGGGCTGCCGCAGGCTGGCCACCGTGGCCGTCACCGCGTAGCTGGCCCAGTTGGCCACCCGGCCCAGGCCGTTGCGCCGGTACGGCGTCACCGCGACCAGGTGGAAACCCGGCTCCGCCCGTTGCGGCTGACCGGTGATCATGTTGCGGCGAGCCGCGATGATCACGTGGGTCCAGCCGGGCAGTCGGCTGAACAGCTCGACGTGCCGGGTGCCGCCCGGATGGCCCGGGGGTACCGCGAAGTGGTTGAGGACCAGGACCCGGCGTGGTGTCATCGCGGCGCTCGCACCTGGTGGACGTCCCCTGTTCCGAGGTGGGTGGCGGTGAGGATGGCGCTCGCGTCGGTCCAGGTCACCTGGTACCGGAAGCCGTCGAGTGCGCTCGGCTCGGGGGGCGGCCCGGGTATCGTGCCCAGCCCCCACAGGGTGGTGTCGGCCCGGCTCTCGGCGGTGAGCCACGTCGCCGGCTCCCAGCGGCCGTAGGTCCGGCTGTGCCAGCCCGCGAAGGGCGTCGAGCGTCCGCGCACCTGCTGGTGACCGTCCAGGCCGATGAGGTCGAGTTTGGTGCCGCCGACGATGAGCGTGCCGTCCTGCACTGTGACGTCCGGGTGCAGCGGAACGGTGAGTGACCAGGACCGGGCGGCCGCCGGCGGGTCGGCGAACTCGACGATCGCCAGGTACTGCTCGGCCACCACCACCGCGCGGGCGACCCGTACCGGGTGCTCACCGCGCGCGTACGCGTCGTGCCAACCGAAGACGACTGTGCGATCCGGCAGGACGAGCGGTGCGCCGAGGTAGCCCCGGCCGCTGTTCAGCCAGCGGAACGCCCGGTGCGGGACGAGTTGGTCCTGCCCGTCCGGCCGGCGCACGGGGTGGGCGGCGGACGTACGTAACCCGTTGCGGATCTCCAGCGGGCCGTTGTAGGTGCCAGTGCCCGGGTCGGCGATCAGCCAGCGGTTGTCGTGCTTGACCCAGACCGAGGTCAGGTCGGCGTGGCCGTGCGACAGGCCGCCGTCCACCTTGAACCACACCCGCCACGGCCCCCGGTCGACAAGCGCGATGCCGCCCGAGGCCGTCGCTGTCGATCGGTGGCGCAGCGCGGCGGGAAACTCCGCCGAGGTGGCCGCGGGGCCGGGCGGCGGCGCGTACCAGGCCAGTTCGTCGAAGTCGGCGTACCAGTGCGCCGGCAGCCGTTCGCCGCAGAGCGCGAGCCCGAGCGCGGCGGTGCCGGCCACGTCGAGGGGGTCACCGGAGGACGCCAGCACCCGACCCTCGTCCCAGTCGCCGTACTGCGGGAGGTCGCCGTCGAAGACTCCGAGCCGGGCCAGGTGCAGGCTGGCGGCGTGCAGATCACGGTGCACGCTGGACGGCGCGCCGCCGAGCAGCACCCGCACGATGAGCATTTCGAGCACGAACCTGTGGTACGACAGCGAGTCCTCGATCATCCGGCCGTCCGCGCCGAAGTGGCGGCGTTGCTGGGCGGCGAACATCTTCGCGCCGGTCCGCGCCCACAAGCGGGCGCGTCGGGCCGTGGGGAACATCCGGGCGAGCAGCATCAGTCCGAGCGCGTCGCCGAGCAGGTGGTTGTTGCGCATGCTGCTCAACGTGTAGGGCAGCTCGACCATCAGGTGCCGGGCGCTGGCGAGCAGCTGCCGCTGCATGGCGGTCCCGACGTCGGGGGGTAGTCGGTCGCCGACCAGGGTGAGGATCTGGTTCCAGGCGATGGCGCGCAGGGCGAGTTCGAGGCTTGAGTACCAGTTGACGCCCCGCTCCGGCGGGGACTGCGAGCACCAGGCTCGCAGCAGCTCGTCGAGGCCGTCCTGCCACCGGCCGGACGGGTCGAGGCGGGCCGCGCGGGCCAGCACGACAAGGTCGCGGTGGCGGGCCGCCTCCCAGGTGTGCTTGACGTCCGACAGCCGGGCCGCGGAGCGGATGTCGATGCGCCACCACGGGTCGCCCGCCGGCCACTGCCGCCCGGTCAGCGGGTCGGTGCCCCACGGTTTCGACACGCCCGTCGCCACCCGGGCGCCGAAGACCCGGAGCCCGTCGTCAAGCACGCGGCCGGCGTCGTCCAGGCAACGCTGCCGTGCGCCGTCGCCGATCGGCAGCACGCTTGTCAGCGGCACCACAGCGGCCGGGTGGTGCCGGTGCGGCGGCCCACGGAACAGGACGGCGTGGAAGCCGCTGCGCTTGGATGCCTCGTAGGCCGCGCGCAGCGGTGCCGACAGGCCCAGCGCGCGCAGGTCCACGGCGATGGAGCGGAGATCGGGTTTCACCTTCGACTTTCCCCTTGGGCAATGGCGATTCCGTCGTTTCGTCCCGACCAGGACCGCCGGTGTAGGAAGCTGCAAGCTCAGTAAAAATCGGGCATTTAGGGCGGCTGTGAGTGGTGTGTGGGTCGGGCGGTTGGTGCGTGCCGGTCGGGGCGGGTCGTCGGTCTGTCGGCTGTCCAACGCCGCCGGTGCCGCTTCAGTGACGACATCGCCGCCGCCCGCTTCGTCGACGACGTCGCGGCTGCACAGTGGCAACGCAGAGGAGTGGTCGTGACAGTGCAAACCCGGGTGCGGCTCGGAGCCCGCCGGCCGATGCCGCCGCGGGCCGGTGCCGGACCCGTACCCACCGGTGGGGCCACCGCCGGCACCGTGGCGGGTGGCTGGCGGACGAAGGCGACGACCCTCGCCGTCGCGCTGCTGTGTGTCGCGGCCTTCCAGGCGGCCTCGGCGAACGCCTGGATGACCGTGTTGCAGGCGTGCGGCGCGGCGATCCTGCTCAGTTGTCGCCTGCCCCGACCCCGCCTGCCCGACGTGCTGGCGGTCGGGGTCGCGGCCTGGGCACAACTGACGGTCCTCTGGTCGAGCGACGTCGCGCAGACGCGGAGCGTGGCCCTCGCGTACACCTCGGCCGCTCTGCTCTTCGTCGCGGTCCGCCACGTCGCCACCACGCCGAGGCACCTGCTCGCGATCGGCGGCTCGTACGTCGTCGGGTGCGCCATCGCCGCGTGGCGTCTGATCATCGAGGCGCGGGGGGCCGGTGGGCCGGCCGGCGCGATGGACATGGCGGTGCGCTTCGGCATCGAGGGCACCAACATCAACTTCACGGCCTACTCCAGCGTCACCGCCTTCGTACTGGCGCTCTGCCTGTTGAAAATGCGCGGCCAGCGGCGGCTCGTCACCATCGGCCTGCTCACCGCGCTACCGGTACTGGCGTCCGGGATCTTCCTGAACCGCACCAAGGGCGCGCTCGTCGCCCTGCTGCTCGTGGTGGTGTACGCGCTGCTCAGCGAGGTGGCACCCCGGTTGACGTGGATGGCCGCGGTCGCCGCGGTACCGACGCTGCTGGTGGCGGTGCCGCTCGGCCTGGGGCAGAGCGCCTTGATGTGGGCGGACGGCGTCATCGGCTCGGCGGCGACCGGCGACGTGCTGAGTCGGATCGAGCTGTGGCGGTACGCGTCCGCCTACCTGTGGGACGACCTCTGGGTGGGCGGTGGCGCGGGCACCTTCGAACTGTGGAATCCGTTGGGGATCCGCCCGCACAACGCCGTCCTCGCCGTCGCCGTGGACCTGGGCCTGGTGGGCCTGGTGGGCGTCGCCACCCTGTTCGCGGTGGTGCTCGCCCGGCGGGCCGCGCAGCGCCCGGTCGGGCTCCAGGTCGCCGGGCTCTTCCTGGTCGGGGCGTTCCCGCTCTGGCTGACCGGGGTGTGGGAGTTCGAGCGGGGGTCGTGGCTGGCCCTCGCACTGCTGTCGATGCTGCCGGTCCAGGCCGGCAGCCGTCGGACGCGGACCACCCCGGACGGTGGGCGACCCGCCGTCCGGTCGGGGTCCGCGCCACCGCGCCCGGCCGGGACGAGCGTGCTGGAGTAGCCCGGTGCCATCACCCGGTGACAGCCCGATCGTTGGCTCGTTGAGTGAACACTCGCAGTCAGTCGATTGGCCCGAACCGGGGCGGGCGCCGTCCGGGCCACCGACACCTGGCTCGGTACGACGACGGCCACGCCCGGTCGTCGGGCGCTCAACAGGGTGGAGGGTCGGCGGGTGCAATCTCGGAATCCGGGCCGGGGCGACTCGCGACAGTTTCGGGCCGGCCGCTCAGCCGGGAATGGTCCGCGGTGACCGCCACCGACGGGATCAGTCGGGGCCGGCACCGCTCGCCGGTCGGCGACCTGCAACTCCCGGCCCCCGCCCGGCGACCGGAGCGCCGGGTACCCCGGCCGGTGGCGGCGCTCAACGCGATGCCGGCCGGTCGAAAGATCACCTGGCTGCCGCTGGCGCTGGCGCTGTTCTGGATGCTCGGCACGTTCGGCGCGTTCTGGTTGACCAGACTCGCCCACGATGTCGCGAACCCGTTCCGGCTCTGTGTCTTCGTGCTCGTGGCGACCGCCCTGTTCGCCGGGGGGTACGTGGCGCAGATGTCGCGTCGCGCGCCCCCGGTGGCTGTCCCGAGACACTCCGCCGGGCGCATCCGGCTGGTGCGTCAACTGGTCCTGGCCAGCGCCATCTACTACGTCGTCGTGAGCCTGACCCGGCTGACCCAGTTCGGTGCCACCGGCCCCAGCAGTGTGTGGGCGAACATCCAGGCGCCCGCCGCCGGCTACGTCAACAAGTTCGATGTCTACCAGCAGGGGTTCGCCAGCACCAGCCCGTGGATGAACGCGCTGTTTCCGCTCGGCGTGCTCAGCATGGCCCTCGTACCGCTGCTGGTGGTGCACTGGCGCGGTCTGCCCGGCTGGCTGCGCCTCGCCGGCGTGGTCGCGACGGCGACGCACATCGCGTTCTACCTCTTCATCGGCACCATGAAGGGGCTCGGCGACGTCGTCATCATGCTCGCGGCGGGGATGTTGATCGCCGGCGCGTCCGTCCGGCACCGGACCCGGACCCGGACCCACTCCCGCCGACGTCAGGCGCTCCTGCTGGTCGTCGGGGCGTTCGCGCTCCTGACCACCTACATGATCCACAATCACGCGACCCGAGCGGCCGAGTTCGGCACCACGGGTGACGTGGTGCAGGTGAATCCCGCTGTGGAACGGGCCGTGGGCAGGTCGATGGCCGAGGGCGTCGCCGCGATGATCGGCTATCCGACGCACGGCTACCTCGGGCTGTCCTACAACCTGCAGGTGCCCTTCGAGTGGTCCCGGGGCCTCGGCAGCGCGCCCTCCGCGGCCATCTTCGCCGAGCAGACCTTCGACGTGGACCTCACCGAACATCCGAGCTTCCCCGACCGGACCGAGCACGAGACGGGGTGGCCGGCGCGCATGTACTGGGCCACCATCTACCCCTGGCTCGCCTCGGACCTCACCTTCCCCGGCGCGGCGCTGTTCATGGGGTGGGTGGGCTGGCTCTTCGCCGGCTCGTGGCGCGCGGCGGTGTCCGGCCACCGGGTGGTCCCGACGTTGATCTTCGCGCAGCTCTGCATTCTCATCGTCTACGTGCCGGCGAACAACCAGCTCGGGATGGCCCCGGAATCCATCGTCGGGATGGTCACGCTGTTGGTGCTGCACCTCATGCAGTCGTTCTCCGGCGCCCGCCGACCACCCGCCGCCGACCCGGTCACCGCCGCGCCGTTCGCCACCCACCGCTAGCCGCACCGACGGGGCCGGGCAACAGGTACGCCGTCAGCCCCACTGCCGGAAGAACCGGCCCAGCGGCTCCGCGTGCGCCCGGTAGTCGAACGATTCGAGGGCCTGGCTCCGCGCTGCCTGGCGCATCACGCTGCGCTGCGTCGCGGTCAGCCCCGCCGCTGCGCGGAACGCCGCGGTGACCTCGCCAACAGTGTGGTCCCGGCAGACCAGGCCCTCCAGGTTGGGGCGCAAGTATCTCCCCATGTCGCTCGTGAGGTTGGCGATCACCGGGGTGCCGCTTGCCAGACTCTCGCAGAACTTCGTCGAGAAGCCCGCGTCCGCCGCCAACTCCGGCCTGCGGATGAGGACAGTGAAATCCGCCTCCTGGAGGGCGTTCGCCACCTCGGCCTGTGGCAGGCGGCCCAGGCACCGCACCCCGTCGGGCAGCGTCCGACCGCCGAAGAGGCCACGCACCTCGTCAGGCGTCGGGCCGTAGACGCGTAGCTCGACACTCGCGCCGTCGCGCCGGACGTTGCCCACCGCTTCGATGACGGTACCCAGGAGATCCTTCTTGTTCCCGTGCGGATTTCCCGCGTAGGCAAGGGTGAGCGGCGGTGAGTCGCCACCGGTCTGTCGGGCCTCCAGCGTCAGGCTCTTCACGTCGAGCGTGGGCGGCACGCGCAGGATGGGCTTTCCGCTGCGCCGGTAGTGGGCCTCCAGGTAGGAGCTGATCGCGATGATGCCGTCGCAGCGCGGGTAGTAGTGGTGCAGGGCCAGCTTCATGCTGAGGTGTAGCGGACCGAGGTAGCCACCGCGCACGTGGCGTCCGTTGAACCAGTCGACGACGTCGACGATCAGCGGTACCCGGTGCCGCCGGCACCAGCGCTGGAGGTGGAACATGTACTGGGCCTGCCCACCGTGGACCAGGACGTGGGACGGCTTGGTCGGCTGGGCGTCGAGCCATCGCACCGTGCGCTCACCCCAGCGCACCAGCGTCTGGACCGAGCTGCCGATCGGTCCCGCCGTTGCCGGTGGCCGCTCGGCGAGGCCGAGGTGCGAGACCGATCCCGGTCCGTCGACGCCCGGCAGCGCCGTCCTGGTCAGCGGCTCCGGCCCACCGCTGGCGACCACCACGTCGTAGCCTGCGGCGGCCAAGGACGCCACCAGGCCGTAGACCCGCCGTGACCCCGCCTCACCCCACGGGAAGAGGAACGGACCCACACAGGCGACCCATCCAGTACGTCTCATCGCAGCACCTCGACTTGCTTCTAGGCCGTTGGCCGGCCGGCGGCCCCGACCGTGGCGGATCCGGTTCGGGCCGCCGCGTCCAGCGTGGCGGCGAACCGGGCGGCCACGTTCTCCTTGGCGTGCTCCTGTCGGGCGAAGGCGGTGCCGTTGCGGGCGAGCCGCGCCCGCAGGGCCCCGTCCCGACAGAGGTCGGTCAGGCCGCGCACCAGCGCCGTCGTGTCCTCGGTACCGACGATCACGCCGGCCTCGGCCTCCTGGATGTGGTTCATCGACGCCACCTCGGCCGGCCCGTAGCCGAGGATCGGCCGGCCCGCGGCGAGGTACTGCGGGATCTTCGTCGAGACCGAGTAGCGGGTGTAGCGGCGAATCTCCTCGTCGAAGGACTCGATATGGACGAGGACGTCCGCGCCGTGCAACGCGGCGGGCACCTCGTCGCTGGTGAGCGACGGCCCTAGCCGCACCCGCCGCAGTGCGGCGAAGTGTTCCGCGTACCGGCGGAGATCCTGCTCCGGGGCGTGGATGGTCAGCCGGGCCGACAGTCCGGCCTCGGCCAGGCCGTCCAACGCGGCGCCGATGTCGCGCAGCGACTCCCAGCGGTTGAGGTGCAGCGCGCCGACGTAGACGAGCTCCGCCGTCGGCCGCTGATCCGCCTCGCTGCGGGGCGCGGCGAAGAAGGTCTCGTCGACGCAGTTCACGAACGCGCTGAACGGAATGCGGTACCGCCGGGTGTACTCCTGGGCCATCGGCGCACTGATGACCATGCCGAGCGGGGCCAGGCGGATGAGTCTGGCGACCGTCTCCCGGACGGATCGGTCGGCCCGACCGAAGAGTTCGCCGTTGTCGTAGAGGGTGGCCGGCCAGTCGTCGGTGAAGTGCGGCACGACAGGTACGCCGCAGGTACGCGCCGCGAGCGCGGTGATCCTGGTCAGCCGCACGCTGCCGAGCATCGAGTAGACGACGTCGGGCTGGAAGTCGCGCATCCAGCCGATCAGCGCCGGGGGGACGCGGATCGGGCTGAGATCGGCTGTCGCGCGCAGTTGTGCGTAGATCCTGGCCACTGTGGGACGGCGCTCCGCCACGGCGTGTACGGCGGCGATCGGTCGGCTCTGTTGCAGCGGCGTACGACCGTTCCAGCCCGACATCCGCATGGCGTAGTACTGGATGGGCAGGTAGTGGTCGCGGGGCGGGAAGTGGAAGAAGTTCTCGCAGACCTCGGTGGTCGGCGTGATGTTTCCGGTGTGCACCTGGGCGAGGCGGTCCTTGGGCCAGCCGGAGAAGAGGTTCGACAGGGTCATGGCGGTGCCACTGACCCGGCTGAAGGGGGTGTGGCTCACCACCAGCACCCGCGGAAATTTCTCGTCCAACACCATTGGCGTATCCGCCTCTCTCATGTGGTCCGTATTCTCAGCGCCCGCCGGTAGCCGAAGACGGCCGCCGGAACAACCGTCACGGCGTAGATGACAACGGCGACGTACGGTGCGGCGGCCACCCCCCACCAGTGCACTCCGAGCAGTTTTCCGACGATCGACAGTGGTAGGTACAGCAGGTAGCCGCACATCTGGGGGCGCACGACGCCGGCGGCGTTCTGCACCATGAACCGTGGCGAGATCGCGGCCAGCACGATCCACCAGCAGGCGAGGCCCAGCAGGAGTGCGCGATTTCCGATCGGAATCGGCAGCCAGGCAGCGAAGAACCGCTCGCCGAACAGCACCAGGAATGTCGATGGCAGTAACGCGATAAGCGTCGACACGACAGTCATCCGGCGCACGGTGCGGCGTATCCAGGCGAGGTCACCACGCGCCAGCGCCTCGCCGTGCATCGGCCACAGCGGTTGGTTGACAAGCGTGACGAGTGCGCCGAGCTGGTTGAACAATCTGGCCGGCACCGCGTACGCGGTGACGCTTGCCAGCCCCAGCACGTGAGCGATGATCAATGGGTCGGCGTTGTCCGCCAGCACCATTATCAGCGTGACCACGAAGAAGAGGCCGCCCAGGCCGAACAGGTCCCGGACCCCCCGACCGTCGACGAATCTCGGCCGCGGCGCCAGGTGTGGCAGCCGCCAGCCGAAGGTCCAGACCGTGTTGGTGATGTTGACGAGTAACGGGGCGACGGCGATGCTGGCGATCACCGCTATGGGTGGCAGGTTCGCGTACACCGCGCCGAGCGCGAGGGGTAGCGAGAGCGCGCTCGCCGCCGCCTGCCAGACATTGCTCGCCGCCACCTGTTGGTACGCGTACTGGACGCGGGCCACCAGGGACAGCGGGATGTTGAGCAGGAACGCGGTAAGGCACACCAGGGCGACGAGGTGGGCTTCGCGCGCCGCCGTCCCGGTCGCGTTGAAGAGCAACGGCCACGGGATGAACCCACCGAAGAGCCAGAGCAGGCCGCACGTCGGCAGCGCCACCCCGCAGACCGCCGCGTAGGCGCTGGAGACGTACCGCCGGGCGGTGTCCGAGTCGCCGGCCACCCGACACGGCGCGAGCCTCGTCATCAACCCGAGGCCGACGCCCAGGTCCGCGAAGGCGACCATCCCGGTGACGGCGAGCACCGCGGCCCAGAGCCCGTACAGATCGGTGCCCAGGTAGGCCAGGGTCACCGGGAGGAGGACCAGGGGTACGAGAGCGCTGACCACCCGACTCAACGCGGCGGTGGCGATCCAGGACAGCAGTCGACGACCGCGACTCGGTGCCGGGGGAGTGGGAGCTGCCGGCGCCGGCGGCGCGACAGTCTGGACACCCCGACCCGAGGTGGGTGCTGCGACGCCCGGCGGCTCGGGCCGCTCAAAGCCGCCGGATGGGGCCCGCATCTTTCGGTCCTATCGATCTGCGGCGAACGCCGGAGGGACACGGTTGCCGCGACGCGGCCGCACGCTGGGGTTCCTCACGGGCATAACTGCCGGTGCGGGAGTTTGGGTGCGGCTTCGCGCCACAGTCCGCCGCCGGTTACCGCGACTGAAGGGGTACGCCCACCGGGCCGTCCACCGCCGGATCGATCGGCTGCGCGCAGAGCATCGCCAGGTGCTCGGTGAGCTTCGCCGCGTCGTCGTACGGGTCGAGGCCGCTCACCTCCATCGGGTCGAGCGCCGGCACGGCCACGTGCGACACCAGCGGGTGGAACGGCCGGGCGTCCACCTCGCCGGTGCCGAACAGGTCCTCGTGCAGCTTCTCGCCGGGACGCAGGCCGGTGTAGACGATCGGCACCGTCGTGGATGCCTGCTCGGCCATCTGTCGGGCCAGGTCGGCGATGCGGACCGGCTCGCCCATGTCCAGCACCAACGCCTCCCCGTCCCGGCCGATCTCGGCGGCCTGGAGCACCAGGTGGACCGCCTCCTGGATGGTCATCAGGTAGCGGGTGACGTCCGGGTGGGTGACGGTGAGCGGCTTGCCGTCCTCGATCTGTCGCTGGAAGGCAGTCACCACCGAGCCCCGGCTGCTGAGCACGTTGCCGAACCGGACGCTGAGGAACGTCCCGGGGAACCGGGACGCGGCGTGCGCGGTCAGCCGTTCGGTGATCCGCTTCGAGTACCCGAGCACGCTTATCGGGTTGGCCGCCTTGTCGGTGGAGATGTTCACGAACTTCGCCACGTCCTGGCAGGCGTCCAGCACCGACAGCGTGCCCCAGACGTTCGTCTTGACCGCCTCGCCGGGGTGCCGCTGCAACAGGGGCAGGTGCTTGAGTGCCGCCGCGTGCAGGATGATCTCCGGACGGCGCTCCCGGATGATCCGCCGCAGGCCCTCGTCGTCGCGCAGGTCGGCGAGGATCAGCTCCGGACTGTCCAGCAGGGCTCGGCCGGCGAGCGACATCTGTAGGCCGTGCAGCGCCGACTCGTCCCGGTCCAGCATCATCAGCTCGGCCGGGTCGGCCTTCATCACCTGCCGGCAGAGTTCCGAGCCGATCGACCCGCCGGCGCCGGTGACCAGGACCCGCCGCCCGGTCAGGCTGTTCGAGCTCAGTGGCAGGTCGCCGATCACCTGACGGCGGCCGAGCAGATCGCTTATCTGCACGTCCCGGACGTCGGTGACGGTGATCCGGTGGTCGACCAGGTCCCGCACCGGGGGCAACACCTTGAAGACCGCCTCCGCGGCGAGGGTGGCCTCGCGGATCTGGCGGATCAGCGCCGCGTCGGCGTTGGCCACCGAGAAGATCACCGCCTTCGCGCCGGTCCGGCGGACCGCGGCGCCGACGTCGTTCCGCCCGCCGAGCACCCGCACCCGCCGGATGCGCAGGTCGCGCTTGTCCGGGTCGTCGTCGAGCGCGCCCACCGGCAGGTAACGGCCGCGCGGGTCGCCGAGCATGGCCCGCAGCAACTCCTGCCCGGCGTCGCCCATCCCGAACAGCAGGACCGGTGTCGAGGAGCGGACGTCGGGACGCATGGAGAGTTCCCGGCGGTGCCGGTACGCGAACCGGGCGCCGAGCATCAGGAGCAGGGCGAGAGCGCCGCCGACCAGCGGGGTGCTCGCCGGGATCGGCCGGTCACCGGAGGTCAGCAGGCCGAGCAGCACGATGGCCGCGGTCAGGATGGCGGTGCCGCCGACGCCCTGGACCTCCTGCAGACTGCCCAGCGGGTGTCGTCCGGAGTAGAGCCGGCGTAACGCTGCCACCGCCACGTGCACGACTGCCGCGAGCAGGCCCATCGCCGCGGCCCGGCCCAGTTGGCCCGCCGGGAGGTCGAACTCGAACCGGGTCCACACGGCGGCGGCGAAGCCGCCGACCCAGGCGGTGGTGTCGGTGGCGAGGAAGCCTGCGGTGCGGCGGCGGACCCTGGCCCGCCGGGTCGATCGGTCCGCGTGCTGCGTGTGCTCGGTTTCCTGCGGCATGTGTTTGGCTCCTGACCCCGTCTTCGACTGCTTCCGCCGCGAACGACAGAAGGACAAACGCCCTTTGTCCTTGTTACAGGCAGATTCGTGTTTTTGGGTGGTTTATGGCGAATCGCGCATCAAAGTCAGCTCCGTCGCCACGTGTTCGTCACACCGAACCGACTCCCGGGCGCAGACTCAGGAACTCCTCGATCGCGACGGACACCCGGTTGATCTGCGACTCGGTAAGCGCGCTTCCGCTGGGCAGCGTGAGCCCCTGGCCGAACAGTCGCTCCGCCGCGCCGGTGAGCAGGGCCTCCGCGCCGGCGTGCATGGGTTGCAGATGCATCGGCTTCCACACCGGCCGGGTCTCGATGTCCCGCTCGGCCAGGTGGGTCGCCAGGTCGTCCGCCCGCCAGCCGCACCGCTGCGGCTCGACGGTGATGACGGTGAGCCAGCAGTTTGACTCGGCGTCCTCCACGCCCAGCAGCCGGACGCCCGGCACCGGAGCGAAGAGCTTGGCGTAGTGATCGCGTAGCTGCCGGCGGCGGGAGATCATCGCGTCCAGCCGGAGCAGTTGGGCTCGACCGAGCGCCGCGAGCAGGTTGCTGAGCCGGTAGTTGTAACCGGTCTCGCGGTGCTCGTAGTGCCGGGCCGGTTCGCGGGCCTGGGTGGCGAGGTGGCGGGCGCGGGCGAGCAGCGCGGTGTCGTCAGAGACCAGCATCCCGCCGCCCGAGGTGGTCATGATCTTGTTGCCGTTGAAGGAGAGCACGCCGGCGCGCCCGAACGAGCCGGCGGCTCGTCCCCCGTGGTGGGCGCCGAGCGCCTCCGCGGCGTCCTCCACCACCGGGACCCCGGCGTCGGCGCAGACCGGGATCAGGGTGCGGTAGTCGGCGCAGCTGCCGAACATGTCGACCGGAACGACCGCGCCGACCCGCTCACCCCGCGAGCGCAGCCGGCGCAGCGCCTCGTCGACCAGGGCGACGTCCACGTTGCCGGTGCGGGGGTCACAGTCGACGAAGACCGGCCGCGCCCCGATGTAGCGGGCCGCGTTCGCTGTGGCGACGAAGGTGAGCGTGGGCACGACCACCACGTCGCCGGGGCCGACACCGACACCGAGCAGCGCGAGGTGCAGCGCCGCCGTCCCGGAGTTGACGGCCACGGCTGCCTCGGTGCCGACCCGGGCGGCGACGTCCTGCTCGAACGCCTGCAGGTCGGGGCCGACCGGTGCGACCCAGCCCGAGCGCAGGGCGGCGATCAGGTACGACTCCTCGAGTGGCCCGATGTCGGGTGGCGACAGATACACGGTGCCGCTCATCGGGCACCACCGGTCCCGAGACCACCAGGCATCGGCACGATCCCACCTCCAAAGGCGTCGGGCGAAACCGGATGACCGTGCCGATAGGCGACAGTCGGCCAGCATTCCCCCGATCAACCCCGAAACTCGCGGACGGACACGGCCAGCTCGGCGGCCTTCTGCGGTGAGCGGGTCAAGCGAGCCTCCGCTGAGCGCCGCGACGACCGGTCGGGCGAGGGGAAGACTGGCCGTCCGGGCGAGGGGTTGCGGCACGTAGGACACGCCCAGCAGGCCACCGGCCAACCTCCGCCTGCGACAGCAAAATCACCACATAAGCTGACATGTTTCCCGAGCGCCTGATAGCTCGTTTGGTCCGATTGCGGGCCAAACACGTATCTGCTGCTGGGGCCTCTCGTTGTCCCGGGTGCCGTATCCGGCGGGGCTTCCGCCTGACCGCCGGAGACCGGCGCCCGCGCCACAGCGCGCAGCGCTGTGCCGCGCCGGGTCGACGGGTGGGAACCGCCCGTCGGGTGACGAACGGGAGAACCAATGAGCGTGATAACCGCGGGCCGCCGGGTGCTGATCACCGGCGGGACCGGATCCTTTGGACAGACCATGGCTCGACGACTGCTCGACCGGGACGTCGCCGAGGTGCGGATCCTCAGCCGGGACGAGGCCAAGCAGGACGCCATGCGGCGCTCGATCGGTGACGAGCGGATGCGCTACCACATCGGCGATGTCCGGGACATCGACACGGTGCTGCGGGCCACCCAGGGCGTCGACTTCGTCTTCCACGCGGCAGCGCTCAAGCAGGTACCGTCCTGCGAGTTCTTCCCCCTGGAGGCGGTGCGCACCAATATCCTCGGCAGCAGCAACGTGGTGGAGGCCGCCGCGCACAACGGGGTCAGCTCGGTCGTCGTGCTCAGCACCGACAAGGCCGTCTACCCGGTGAACGCGATGGGCATGAGCAAGGCCCTGATGGAGAAGGTCGCCCAGGCGTACGCCAGGAACAACCCGAACAGCGCCACCACCGTGTCCTGTGTCCGGTACGGCAACGTGATGTACTCGCGCGGCTCGGTGATCCCGCTCTTCATCGAACAGATCAAGGCCGGTCGCGCGCCCACCGTCACCGATCCGGCCATGACCCGCTTCCTGATGTCGCTCGCCGACTCGGTCGACCTGGTCGAGCACGCCTTCCACCACGCCCGCCCCGGCGACGTGTTCATCCGCAAGGCCGCCGCCTGCACCATCAGCGATCTCGCCGAGGCCATCTGCCAGTTGTTCGACGTGCCGTTCAAGCTGGAGATCATCGGCGTACGGCACAGCGAGAAGTCGCACGAGACCCTCGCCAGCCGGGAGGAGTTGGCCCAGGCCGACGACTTCGGTGACTTCTACCGGGTGCCGTTGGACGCGCGGGACCTCAACTACGCGCTCTACATCTCCGAGGGCGAGCTGGGTGAGCGGCCCGGCGAGGACTTCAACTCGGCGAACGCCACCCGACTCGGCGTACCCGATGTGGTGCGGTTGCTCAGGTCGCTGCCGGAGATCCGGGCGGAGCTGGCGCTGCGGGATCCGGTGCTGGCGTGCTGAGCCTCGCCGTCACCGGTGCCGGCGGGTTCCTCGGCTGGCACGTGCGGGTCCTGCTGCGGGCGCTCGGCTGGCCCGAGCCGACAGTGCTGACCCGTACCGACCTGGCCGACCCGGCGGTGGTCGCCCGCAAGATCGCCGGGGTGGACCGGGTGTTGCACCTGGCGGGGGTCAACCGGGGTGAGCCCGCCGACGTGGCCGCCGGCAACGTCCAGCTCGCCGTCCAACTCGCCCACGGCCTGCGGGCCTGCCCGGAGCCGCCCGCCCAGGTGGTCTTCGCCAACTCGGTGCAGGCCGGCAACGGCACCCCCTACGGCGACGCCAAGGCCACCGCCGCCGGCATCCTCGCCGAGACCGGCGTGGCCCTGGACGACGTGCTGCTGCCCAACCTGTACGGCGAGCACGGCCGACCCTGGTACAACTCGGCAGTCGCCACCTTCTGCCGGGTGCTCGCCGAGGGCGGCCAGCCGGAGGTGCACGCCGACCGGCAACTGGACCTGGTGCACGTCACCGACGCCGCCGCCCGGCTGGCCGGTGTCGCCGCGGGCGGCTCCTGGGACCCGGCGCTGCCGGCCCTGCGGATCGGGGTCCGCGACCTCGCCGAGCAGCTCAGCTCGTACGCCGGCACCTACCGCACCGGCGAGATCCCGCCGCTGCGCGACCGGCACGACGTGCGGCTGTTCAACACCTACCGGTCGCACTGCTTCCCGGCGCACTACCCGCTGGCCCTGCCCACCCGGACCGACGCCCGGGGGGCACTTGTCGAGACGGTCAAGGCGCACGGGGGAGCGGGGCAGACCTTCTGCTCCACCACCCGGCCCGGGATCACCAGGGGAGAGCACTTCCACCTGGCCAAGGTGGAGCGGTTCGTGGTGCTGCGTGGCACCGCCGAGATCAGCCTGCGCCGCGTCGGCGACACCGATGTCGTCCGGTTCCCGGTCAGTGGCGACCAACCAGTTGTCGTCGACATGCCGACCATGTGGGCGCACAACATCACAAACACCGGCCCGGACGAGCTGCTCACCCTCTTCTGGACCAACGAGTTGTTCGACCCGGAACGGCCCGACACGTGGCCGGAGCCGGTCGGCGTCGAACCCCGGGTGCCGGTGGGCGCCCGGTGAGTGACAGGCGGAGGGAGACCACATGACCCGAGTGATGACAGTCGTCGGCACCCGTCCCGAGATCATCCGACTGTCCCGGGTGCTCAGCCGGTTGGACGAAACCGTCGACCACGTGCTTGTGCACACCGGACAGAACTGGGACAGCACCCTCTCCGACGTGTTCTTCACCGAGCTGCGGCTGCGCGAACCCGACAGGTTCCTGCGGGTGGACACCAGCTCGCTGGGCCGGGTGCTCGGCGGTGTCCTGGTCGGCATGGAGGCGGCGATCGCCGAGCTGCGGCCCGACGCGCTGCTCGTGCTCGGCGACACCAACAGCTGCATCGCGGCGCTGATGGCCCGTCGGATGCGGGTGCCGGTCTACCACATGGAGGCCGGCAACCGCTGCTTCGACCTCAACGTGCCGGAGGAGACGAACCGGCGACTTGTCGACCACGTCGCCGACTTCAACCTGGTCTACACCGAACACGCCCGGCGGAACCTGCTCGCCGAGGGCCTGCACCCGCGCCGGATCCTGCACACCGGCTCGCCGATGCGGGAGGTGCTGGAGCACTACCGGGCGCCGATCGCCGCCTCGACCATCCTCCGCCAACTGGAGCTGGACCCGAGCCGCTACGTCCTGGTCAGCGCGCACCGGGAGGAGAACGTGGACCGGCCCGACCGGCTGCGGCGACTGTTGGACTGCCTGGTGGCGGTCCGCGACCGTTGGGGCCACCCGGTGCTGGTCTCCACCCACCCGCGCACCCGCAAGCGGCTGGAGGCACTCGCCCCGGACGCCACCGCGCTCGACGGCATCGCCTTCCACGACCCGTTCGGGCTGCTCGACTACGTACACCTGCAGATGAACGCGTTCTGCACCCTCTCCGACAGCGGGACGATAAGTGAGGAGGCCGCCATCCTCGGCTTCCCGGCGGTGACCCTGCGCGAGTCCATCGAACGCCCCGAGGCGCTCGACGCGGGCGGGATCATCATGACCGGTCTGGATCCGCAGGGCGTGGTCGAGGCGGTCGAGGTGACTGTGGCGCAGGTCGCCGCGGCGGGTGTGCCGTGCCCGGCCGACTACCAGGTGCCGGACACCTCCCGGCGGGTGGTCGACTTCATCCTCTCCACAGTGCGCCGGCACCACGACTGGGCGGGCATCCGGCACTGACCGGCCGGCACGGGCGGTCGGTGGTCCGGCGGGACCGGCCACCGGCCGCCCGGCGACGTGCTCACCGAGGGCGGCCCGCAACGTCCTCGACCGCCCGGGGACCGGCGCTCACCGCGCCGGGACTCCCTTGACCACCGTGCCGGCGGGTACCTCGCGGACCACGCAGGCCCCGGCGCCGACGGTGGCGCCCGCGCCGACCCGCAGCCCCTGCAACACCACGGCACCGGCCCCGATCAGCACACCGTCGCCCAGCCGGCAGTCGCCGGAGACCGCTCCCAGCGGGTTGACCGAGACGTGGTCGCCGACCGTGCAGTCGTGCGCCACCGCGCTGTTCTGGTTGAGGTGTACGTGCCGACCGAGGGTGACGTTCGTGGTGACCCGGGCACCGGGGAACACGGTCAGGCCTTCGCCGTAGATGGTGTCCGGGCCGACTGTGGCGTCCGGATGCACAAGCACCGCCGCCGGCAGCCGGTACGCGCTCAGCCGCTGGTCCACCGACCGCCGGGCGGCCGGATCCCCGATGCCGAGCGTCAGGTGGGTGCCGGCGGGCTGCTCGCCGAGGCGGGTGGTGCCGCCGAGGTACGGCACCTCCAGCCGCTGCACCCGCTTCAGGTTGACCTCGCTGGGCTTGTCGTCGACGAAGCCCCGTACCCGCCACACCGGACCGTCGGGGGCGGCGGCGTTGATGGCCCGGACGATGCCGAGCACCTCTCGGCCGTGCCCGCCGCAGCCGACGATGACGATGTCCAGGCTCACCGGCGCCCCTCTGCCGACCCGCGACCGCCGGCGGTGGCCAGCTCGGCCGGGCCGAGGAACTCGTGGGCGGTGGCCGCGCCGGCCGCGGTGATCCCCTCCCGGCGCAGGACGGTGCGTACCGTGCGCAGCAGGATCCGCAGGTCCAGGACGAGCGAGCGGTGTCGCACGTAGTGCACGTCGAGCGCGAAGCGTTCGTCCCAGCTCAGCGCGTTGCGTCCGTACGCCTGCTGGAGGCCGGTGATGCCGGGGCGAACCTCGTGCCGACGCAGCTGCTCCGGGCTATAGCGGCTCAGGTAGGCCGGCAGCAGGGGCCGTGGCCCGACCAGGCTCATCTCGCCACGCAGCACGTTCCACAGTTGGGGCAGCTCGTCGAGGCTTGTGGTCCGCAGCCAGCGGCCGAACGTGGTGAGTCGGGCGGCGTCGTTGGCCGGGGCCTCGTCGGCGCCGCCCACAGTCATCGAACGGAACTTGACCAGGTGGAACAGTTGGCCACCACGACCCGGGCGGGCCTGCCGGAACAGCACGGGTCGACCCATGGTGACAAGCACGGCCAGCGCCACCGCGGCGAGCACCGGCGTCGCGAGCAGCAGGCCGGTGGCGGCCAGGAGCACGTCCAGCACGCGTTTGACCGTGTCGTAGGGGCGCTTCATCGGCGCCCGACCGGGAGGTGGGTGATCGAGGTGAGCACGCCGGGGTCGCCGCTGCGTGTCACGGGCCGGCGGTGGTGAATCAGATCCACGGATGGCGCCTCCGATCGGGCGTGTCAAAAGACCAAATGGTTGTATCAGCAGCTATGGCGGCACATAGGCGGTTTCGCCAACTCTGCGGTCAACCGACCCGACTGTCCCCCGACAGTCGGACCGGCCGTCCAGCCCGGCCGGCTAGAGTGCTGCCGGCCGTGCCCGTGCGCCGCGTACAACAGGGAGAACGAGTGCTGCACCTCAGGGTGATCGCCCCGGCGGAACGATCCGCCGAGGTCGTTGACCTGCTCGCCGCGGAGGCGGGGGTGACCCACCTGGCAGTGCTGCCCGGCGCGGCCCGGCAGCCGCAGGGTGACCTGATCCTCTGCGACGTGGTCCGGGAGAGCGCCGACGGCATTCTGCGCGGCCTCCAGCAGCTCGGGGTGGAGGCGAGCGGCGGTATCGCCGCCGACGACGTCGAGCTGACCATCTCCGCGGCGGCCGACCGGGCCGCGGAGAACGCCCCCGGCAGTGGTGCCGACGCGGTGGTCTGGGACGAGATCGCGGCGAAGACCGGCGAGCAGACCGAGCTGTCCGGCACCTACCTGGTGCTGATCGTGGTGGCCACCATGATCGCCGGCATCGGCGTGCTGCTGGACCAGCCGATCCTCATCGTCGGGGCGATGGTGGTCGGTCCCGAGTTCGGCCCGCTCGCCGCCCTCTGCGTGGCGCTGCTGCGCCGCCGGCTCGACGTGATCGGCCGGTCGGTGCAGGCCCTGACTGTCGGGTTCCTGGCGGCCATGGTGGTGACCGTGCTGAGCACCTGGGCGCTGACCGCGGCCGGCCTGGTGAGCGAGGAGATGCTGCTCGCCAAACGCCCGCTCACCAGCTTCATCTGGCGCCCGGACGCGCTGTCCTGGGTGGTCGGTCTGCTCGCCGGCGTGGCCGGCATGCTCTCCCTGACGTCGAAGAAGTCGGGCAGCCTGGTCGGGGTGCTGATCTCGGTGACCACGGTGCCGGCCGCCGCGAACGTGGCGGTTGCCGTCGCCTACGGAGTGTGGGACGAGGCGGGCGGATCGGCACTCCAGCTGGTGATCAACGTGTGCGCGATAGTCCTGGCTGGCCTGCTCACCCTCCTGGTCCAGCAGGCCTGGTGGTGGAATCTGGCCCGCCGGACCCGCCGGGCACGTCGCCCAGCAGCCGGCTGAGCAGGGTCCGCAACGGCATCGACTCGCCGTCACGGCCACCCGCGCCGATGACCAGCGGCGCCGGGCTGGGCTGCGGATCGACGCCGAACAGCCGGGCCCGCAGGCCGCCCGGCACGGTCAGCAGGTGGAACCGGCCGGCCACGTCCACCGCACGGGTCTCGGCCCGGTCGACGTACCAGCCGGTCAGCCGGGTGCGGTAGCGCCCGCGCCCGTCGTACCCCCGGGCGACCAGGTGTGTGGTGGGCAGCCCGCGCCGGGTGGCCTCAGCCACGAACCAGGCCACCAGCTCCGCCGCCTCTGCCTGCTCGGCGGCCCGCCGCCGCGCGTCCGCGTCGGCGTGCGCCCGCACCGCGTGCTGCTGCCGCTCCCGCCACTCGCGGCCGTCGTCCTCACCCACGAGCCGACGGTACGCCCCGACTCAGTCGAGCACCGCCCGCAGGGTGTGCCGGGCGAGGGCGGCCCGGACATCGGCATCCTGGTCCGCCAGGGGTCCGCCCCGACCGAACCCCGACCACGACCGTCCGCCGGTGTCGATGTCGTGCAGGGCGACCACGACAGCGGCCAGGTCACCGGCGAAGACGCCCAGGTCGTCGATCCGGTCGGGCTGGGCCGTCTCCCCGGGGATGAACCGGTACGCCGTCCACCACCCCGGGTACCCGTCGCCCGGCGCACCGAGGCCGAGCGGCTCGGGCACCGCGACCGGCAGGTACGCGGCGAGCAGCCGGGCGTACTCCTGCTCCTGCCGCAGCTCGTCGCGCAGCTCGGTGCCGGTGGAGGGGCGCAGCGGAAAGCGCAGCACGACGTCCGAGCCGACCCGGAACAGCGCGTTCACCGTGCCGGCCGAACGGAGGGGGCGCACCGGCAACCCCCGCCAGCGCGGGAACTGTCCAGCCACCAACGCGGCAACCACCTCCGCGGGCACGTCCACCTGGTCGGCATGCATCCGTATCGGGAGATCATCACCCAGAACCTCGCGGACGGGCGACCCGATTTCCCGCCCCGCGCACGCCGCCCCCGCGCACCCCGTCCGCCGCTCCCGGGGCTCTGTCAGGCCCATCCGCTCTGTCCGCCCGCCGTTTCCCTACCCGCCGTCTCCTGCCTGCCCCCGCTGTCCCGCTGCGCGGCCAGCCTCAGGGTTGCTCCCTGCGGCCCTTTCGAGCTGAATCGTTGGCGACATCAACTCGCGATTCGTTTACGACATCAGCTCCATAGGCAGCCACCCGGGACCGGCGACCTGGGTTGGTGTGCAGGCTGACGCCGTGGCCGCTTGGCCGCTTGGCCGGGTGGGCGATCAGGCCAACCCGGCGCGCCGGAGTGCGTCCGCCATCGCGTCGTTGGCCGGCGCCGGCCCGGTGCCGCCTCCGCCCTGCTGCTGGCCGGCGCGTCGACCCTGGCCGCCACGTTGACCCTGGCCGCCACGCTGGTCCTGGCCGCGTTGACCCTGGCCACCGCGCTGGTCCTGGCCGCGTCGACCCTGACCGCCGCGTTGGTCCTGGGAGCCACGGCTGCCCGGTGCGCCGCGTCCGCCCTGGTCGGCTTGGCCGCCGCGTGCTCCCGGTGCGCCCCGCGTCCCGTCGGGCGAAGTGCCCGGCTCGTCCGTCAGGCGCAGGGTCAACGAGATCCGCTTACGCGGTACGTCCACGTCGAGCACCCGGACCTTCACCACGTCGCCGGACTTCACCACCTCACGGGGGTCCTTGACGAAGGTCCGGGACATCGCCGACACGTGCACCAGCCCGTCCTGGTGCACGCCGACATCCACAAAGGCACCGAACGCGGCCACGTTGGTGACCACCCCCTCCAGCACCATGCCCGGCGTCAGGTCGCCGATCTTCTCCACCCCCTCGACGAAGGTGGCGGTACGGAACTCCGGGCGGGGATCCCGGCCCGGCTTTTCCAACTCGGCGAGGATGTCGGTGACGGTGGGCAGGCCGAACCGGTCGTCGACGAAGTCGGTGGCCCGCAGCCCGCGCAGAATCGCGCTCCTACCGATCACCGAGCGCAGGTCCTGACCGGTGCTGGCGAGGATCCGGCGCACCACCGGGTACGCCTCGGGGTGCACGCTTGACGAGTCCAACGGATCGTCCCCGTCGGGGATGCGCAGGAAGCCGGCGCACTGCTCGAACGCCTTGGGCCCGAGCCGTGCCACCTTCTTCAGTTCGGTACGGGACCGGAACGGCCCGTTGGCGTCCCGGTGCAGCACGATGTTCTCGGCCAGCCCGGCGCCGATCCCGGAGACCCGGGTGAGCAGCGGCGCGGAGGCGGTGTTGACGTCCACCCCTACCGCGTTGACGCAGTCCTCCACCACCGCGTCCAACGACCGGGACAGCTTCACCTCGGACAGGTCGTGCTGGTACTGGCCGACCCCGATCGAGCGCGGGTCGATCTTGACCAGCTCGGCGAGCGGGTCCTGGAGGCGCCGGGCGATGGAGACCGCGCCGCGCAGCGACACGTCCATCCCGGGCAGTTCCTGCGAGGCGTACGCGGAGGCGGAGTAGACCGACGCGCCCGCCTCGGAGACCATCACCTTGGTCAGGTTGAGCTGCGGGTGGCGCTTGATCAGGTCACCGGCCAGCTTGTCGGTCTCCCGCGAGGCGGTGCCGTTGCCGATCGCGATCAACTCCACCCCGTGCGCCCCGGCCAGCCGGGCGAGGGTCTCGACCGACGCGTCCCACTGCCGGCGCGGCTCGTGCGGATAGATGGTGTCGGTGGCGAGCACCTTGCCGGTGGCGTCCACCACCGCCACCTTCACCCCGGTGCGCAGACCCGGGTCCAGGCCCATCGTGGGTCGGGTGCCGGCCGGCGCGGCAAGCAGCAGGTCACGCAGGTTGGTGGCGAAGACGCGTACCGCCTCCTCCTCGGCCGCCTGCCACAACCGCATCCGCAGGTCCGCGCCGAGGTGGATGAGGATCCGGGTACGCCACGCCCAGCGCACCGTGTCGGCCAGCCAGCGGTCGGCGGGCCGGCCGGCGTCGGACACCCCGAACCGCCCGGCGATGGCCGCCTCGTACCGGCTCGGGCCGGTCGGCACGGCGTCGGCCTCGCCCGCCTCCTCCGGCTCCATGGTCAGGTCGAGCACGCCCTCCTTCTCGCCCCGGAACATGGCCAGGATCCGATGCGAGGGCAGCTTCGGGTACGGCTCGGAGAAGTCGAAGTAGTCGGCGAACTTGGCGCCGGCGGTCTCCTGGCCGTCGCGTACCCGGGACACCAGCCGGCCCCGCGACCACATCTGCTCGCGCAGCGTGCCGATCAGGTCGGCGTCCTCGGCGAAGGTCTCGATCAGGATCGCGCGGGCGCCCTCCAGCGCGGCGGCGGCGTCCGCGACGCCCTTCTCCGCGTCGACGAACCCGGCGGCGGTGGCCTTCGGGTCCTGGCTGGGGTCGGCCAACAGCGACTCGGCCAGCGGCGCGAGCCCGGCCTCGCGGGCGATCTGCGCCCGGGTCCGCCGCTTCGGCTTGTACGGCAGGTAGATGTCCTCCAGCCGGGACTTCGAGTCGGCCGCCATGATCTGCGCTTCCAGCGCCTCGTCCAGCTTGCCCTGGCCGCGGATCGACTCCAGCACCGCCGCCCGCCGCTCGTCCAGCTCGCGCAGGTAGCGCAGCCGCTCCTCAAGGGTGCGCAGCTGGGTGTCGTCGAGCAGGCCGGTGGCCTCCTTGCGGTAGCGGGCGATGAACGGCACTGTGGCGCCGCCGTCGAGCAGTTCCACTGCCGCCCGCACCTGACGCTCGGCCACGCCGAGCTCGTCGGCGATCCGCTGATGAACAGACTGGGTCACGATCTCGATCCGCCTTCGACTCGATCCGCCCTCAGAGAGCGGGTACCGCCCTGCATTGTGCCGGGCGACCCCGGGACGGCCCCGCCGGGCCTGCGCTAGCGTTGCGATCATGGAAACACCTGCGGAGCCGCGCGCCCGCCGACTCTTCGGCGGCAGCGCCCGCGCCCTCGGCGACCTCGCCGCCGACCCGTTCCGCGCCGACCGGGACCGGATCGTGGGCTCGCCGTTCTTCGCCCGCCTCGGCGGCGTCACCCAGGTGATCAGCCCGGTCGGTTCCGGCCTGCTGGTGCACAACCGGCTCACCCACAGCCTGAAGGTCGCCCAGGTCGCCCGGTCGATCGCCGAGCGGTTGACGACCGACGAGCGCTCCCGTGACCTGCTGGACAAGCTCGGCGGCTGTGACCCCGACGTGGTGGAGGCCGCGGCGCTCGCCCACGACCTGGGCCACCCGCCGTTCGGGCACCTGGGCGAGCGGGTGCTGGACCGGCTGGCCCGTCAGCGCCTCGGCCTCGCCGACGGGTTCGAGGGCAACGCCCAGTCGTACCGGATCGTCACCAGCACCGAGATCCGGGGCGCCGCCACCACCGGGCTGGACCTGACCGCGGCGGTCCGGGCCGCGATGCTGAAATACCCGTGGACCCGGCTTGATTACCCCGATCCGCACCCGCGCACGATGGACCCACCGCCGCGGGGAGCCACCCCGCCGCCGGACGACCCGGAGAGCGGCTCGTCTAAGTTCGGCGCGTACCGCACCGAGCTGGACGACCTGCGGCAGGCGCGGGAGCCGTTCGTCGGTCGCATCCCGGACTGGCAGCAGACAGTGGAGGCGTCCGTGATGGACACCGCCGACGACATCGCGTACGCCATCCACGACGTGGAGGACTTCTACCGGGTCGGTGTGCTCCAGCAGGGCTCGGTCTCCGCCGAGCTGATGGCCTGGCAACGCGAGAGCGGACAACTGCGGGCGATCACCGACGCGGCGCTGGCCACCGCGGCCCGACGACCCGGTGCCGCGATCGAGCGGCTCCGTCGGCAGTTGCACCGCAAGGACGCCTGGATCGCCGACGACGAGGCGTTCGCCGCCGCCGTCGAGCACGTCCGTGAGGAGCTTGTCGACGGGCTGCTGGCGATGCCGTTCGACGGCTCGATCGAGGCCGAGCAGTACGTGGCGCGGTTCTCCGCCCGCTGGTCCACCCGCTTCGTCGAGGCGATCGCGGTGACCGACAAGCCGTCGGTGCGCTCCGGGCACGTGCTGCTGGGCTGCGCGCAGTGGCACGAGGTCCAGGTGCTCAAGTTCGTCCACCACCGCTTCGTGCTGGCCCGTCCGGATCTCGCCCTGCACCAGCGCGGCCAGGCCCGACTGCTGGGCACCCTGGTCGAGGCGCTCTGGGAGTGGCTGCTCGACCCGGAGGAGGAGTCCCGGCTGCCCCGCCGGCTGCACGACCTGGTCGAGTTGGCCGAGGCGGAGCTGCACCCGCGCACCCCGGACCGGATCGGCCGGGCTCGGGGCCGGGCCATCGTGGACTTCGTCGCGCAGCTCACCGACGGTCAGGCGGTGGCCATGCTGGACGCGCTCTCCGGCCGTTCCGGCGCACTCTGGACCGACGCGTTCGTGCTCTGACGGGCTGCCTCAGGCGACGGCCTGCCACCAACCGTCGACGGCGGGCGGCTCGTCGACCACCACCCGCTCGCCCGGGCGGGGCACGGCGAGCCGCACGTCGCGGGCCTTGGCCTCGGCCCACAACCGGTTCACCGGCTCGGCCCAGTCGTGCAGGGCCAGGTTGAACGTCGCCCAGTGCACCGGCACGAACAGCCCACCGCGCAGGTCGAGGTGGGCGTCGACCGCCTCCTCGGGGAACATGTGGATCGTCGGCCACGCCCGGTCGTACGCGCCGATCTGCATCAGCGTCACGTCGAACGGGCCGTGCTCGGCGCCGATTTCCGCGTACCCGTCGAAGTAGCCGGAGTCGCCGGTGTAGAAGACCTTGCGGCGGGCCCCGGCCACCACCCACGAACTCCACAGCGTGCCGTCGCGGCGCAACCCGCGACCGGAGAAGTGCTGCGCGGCGGTGGCGGTGATCTCCAACCCGGCGACCTGGTGCGACTCGGACCAGTCCAGCTCGATGATCCGCTCGGCCGGTACGCCCCAGCGGTCCAGGTGCGCGCCCACCCCGAGCGGCACCAGGAACGGCGCGGACTGCCCGGCCAGCAGCGCCCGCACGGTGGGCATGTCGAGGTGGTCGTAGTGGTCGTGCGAGATGAGGATGGCGTCCAGCGGGGGCAGCTCGTCGATGCCGACCGGCGGCTCGTGCAGCCGGCGCGGGCCGACCAGGCCGGACGGTGAGCAGCGGTCGCTCCAGACCGGGTCGACAAGCACCCGCCGGCCCTCGATCTCGATCAGCGTCGAGGCGTGCCCGTACCAGACGATGGTGAGTTCGTCGGCGGCGTCGGCGCTCGCCGCCGAGCTGGGGCGCAGCAGCGGCACGGGCGCGGTGGGCCTCCTCTTCTGCTTGCCGAAGATCAGCTCGCGGAGCAGGTTGCGGCCCGGCTCGGTGACTGTGGTGCGGGTGCCGGCCCGGTTGTGGAAGGTGCCGTCGCGAAACTGGGGCGAGCGGGCCGCCCGCTCGGCCCGGGCACCGCTGAGCCGGCCACCGAGCGCCGCCGGCACGTCCCGGGCCACCCAGGCCAGGCCGGCCAGCGCGGCCAGGCCGGCCGCGCCCCGCATCCGCCGCCCGAGCGACCGTTCCACGTCCGTGCTGCGCGCTCGTGCCATTGCCGTCCCTCCGACGTGTCCGCCCTTACACGGTAGTCACCCGCGCCGGGGCGTGCCCCGGCGGTCGCCACGCCGGGTCGGCCGCCGGCAGCGGCGACCGACCCGGACCGGTGCGGACCGTGCCCTAGCCGCCGTTGCTGGGACGTCGGGCGGTGCTCCGGAACGTCTCGCCCACACCCGCGATCCGGTCCACCGCGGCCAGGAACTTGGGGCCCATGACGGCGCGGGCCCGCACCGCCGGGTGGGTGGCGCCGAAGTTGTCCGGGTCGGCCTGCCCGTCGGCGAAGAGCGCGTAGGTGAGCACCGCCGCGCCGGAGCGGTCGAAGATCACGCCGGCCTCGTGCCGGGCGTCGCCGTACCAGCCGGCCTTCGTGGCGATGCGGGCCCGTTCGTCGGAGGACATGGTGCGCCGGATGCCGTCGGTGAACGCCACAGGGGAGCGCAGGATGCCCAGCAGGTACGTCGTCGAGGCGGGGGAGAGCAGCGTGCCGGCCACCAGGGCGCGCAGCAGGTCGTGCGTCTCCCGGGGGGTGCTGGTGCCGAGGAAGAACCGGTTCGGGTTGGCGACCGGCTCGACCTGGGTGTTCGGGAAGCCCTTGGCGACCAGGATGGCATTGATCTCGGCCGCCGGCGCGACGAGCCCGCACAACCGCACCGCTGTGTCGTCCGAGACGGTCAGCAGGTTGGCCAGCACGTGCCCGAGGGTCACCCGGCTCGGGTACGCGCCGTCCAGGCTGAAGATGCCGTCACCGCCGGGGACCACGATCGCCGCGCTCACCTCGACCTGCTGGTCCAGGGTGAGCAGCCCCCGGTCGACCTTGTCGAGCACCGCGGTGGCAACCGCGATCTTGTTGACGCTGTACGCCTCGATCCGCCGGTCCGCGTCGGCGGTCACCGCGACCACCGGCACACCGGAAGGGTCGGCGACGCTGACACAGGCCTGCCAGTTGCCGCCGGCCTCGGCGCTCTGCGTGGCGAAGACCGAGGCGACGCGCCGGGCGGCCCGAGCGGGCGTGGTCGGTGCGGCTTCGGCGGCGCTCGCCGGGGAAGCGGCGCTCGCCGGCGACCCGGCCCCCAACACCGTCCCGGCGGTAGCCATCGTGCCCAGTCCGAGTGCCGTTCTGCGATTGAGTCGCATTGTCGTTCGTCTCCCCCACAGTGGAGCGCCGGAGCGCTTGCTGGCCCACCACCCTAGGCGAGTTGATCGATGCACGACGACCCCAAAAAGTCTCAAACAGCCCCGAACAGCTTCAGCCGAACCGTCGGCGCAGTACGGCACCCAGCGCGTTCGCCGGCCCGGACACGAGTTGACGCAGGTCAGGCAGGTGGCCGCCGCGTACCGACTCACCGGCCGGGTTCGGGGCGAAGACGCTGCCGTCGTTGGCGGCCACCGGCTGTCCACTCAGGCCGGCCAGCCGCATCAGCGGCCCGACCAGGACGTCGTAGACGCCCGGCAACACTGTGAAGCCGGCGCGCAGCACCACGTTGAGCCGCCCCACGGAAACCTCGCGCCGTGGCCGGTCCACACAGTCCACGATGGCGCGGGCCACCCGCTGCGGGCTCGCCACCGGCGGTGGGGGCCGCCCGATCCGGCCCAGATAGTTGGCCGCCTGCTGGTACACGGGCGTGTCCACGCTGCCCGGATTGACCAGACACAGCCGGATCCGCGGGCTGTCGCGTAACTCCTGCTGCACCGTGCGGGCCAGCCCCTGCAACCCCCACTTGCTCGCCACGTACGCGCTCATGTAGGGCGCGGTGATGTGCCCGAGCACCGAACCGGTGAGGACGACAGTGCCGTTCCCGGCGGCCCGGAAGTGCCGCAGCGCCACCCGTACCGAGCCGGCGGTGCCGAGCAGATCGGTCCGTAGCACCTGGTCGAAGACCCGTTCGGGCAACTCGTCGAAGCGCCCGTAGGCCATCACGGCCGCGGTGTGCACCCAGACGTCGATCCGGCCGAACCTGTCGATCGCCGCGTCCGCGAGAGCCTCCAACGCGCCCGGCTCGGTGACGTCGGTCGGCACGGTCAGCACGTCGACGTCGGCGCACTCCGCGCGTACCTCGGCCAGGGTGGTGGTGGCGCGGGCGGCGAGGACGAGGCGGTCGCCGCGCTCGGCGAACGCCCGGGCCGTCGCCCGGCCGATCCCACTGCTCGCGCCGACGACCACCACCACCCGACTCACGGTTCCAGCACGACCTTGATGCAGCCGTCCTCCTTCTTCTGGAACATCTCGTACGCCTGCGGGGCGCGGGCCAGCGGCATCCGGTGGGTGCGCAGGTCCTCCACGCCCAGCGGGTCGTCGTCGCCGGCGAGCAGCGGCAGGATCTCGTCGGTCCACCGGCGCACGTGACACTGCCCCATCCGCAGTTGGACGCCCCTGTCGAACATCTCCATCAGCGGCATCGGGTCCGCCTCACCGCCGTACACGCCGGAGACCGACACGGTGCCGCCGCGGCGCACCCCCTTGACCGCGGCGTGCAGGACGGACAGCCGGTCCATGCCGACCCGGTCGGTCATCGTCTGCGCCAGCTTGTCCGGAAGCAGCCCGACGGCGGCGTGGGCCAGCTTGCCCCCCGGGGAGCCGTGCGCCTCCATCCCGACCGCGTCGATCACCGCGTCCGGGCCACGCCCGTCGACCAGGTCGATGAGCGCGCCCGGCACGTCGGAGAGTTCACGGACGTCGAGCACCTCGATGCCGTGCCGGCGGGCCAACTCCAGCCGCTCCGGCACCAGATCCAGCCCGATCACCCGGCCCGCGCCGAGGTGGCGGCCGATGCGAGCGCAGAACTGCCCGACCGGGCCCAGCCCGAAGACGGCCAGGGTGCCGCCGGGCGGGGTGTCCGCGTACTTCACCGCCTGCCAGGCGGTGGGCAGGATGTCGGACAGGTAGAGGTACCGCTCGTCGGCGCCGGTCGGCGGGACGACGATCGGGCCGAAGTGGGCCTGCGGGACACGCAGATACTCGGCCTGCCCGCCGGGCACCGAACCGTAGAGCGAGGTGTAACCGAACAGCGCGGCACCCTTGCCCTCGCCGGTCACCTGGGTCGTCTCACACTGGGCGTAGAGCTGGCGTTGGCACATCCAGCAACTCCCGCAGGAGATGTTGAACGGCACCACCACCCGGTCGCCCGGCTTGAGCCCGGTCACCTCCGACCCGACCTCCTCGACGATGCCCATCGGTTCGTGGCCCAGGACGTCACCGGGCTTCAGGTACGGTCCCAGCACCTCGTACAGGTGGAGATCCGAGCCGCAGATCGCCGTGGATGTGATCTTCACGATCGCGTCGGTCGGTTCCTCGATCCGGGGATCCGGCACCTCCTCGACCCGTACGTCCCGCTTGCCCTGCCAGGTGAGCGCCTTCATGTCCCTCGTCCCTTCTCCTGCTGTCTCGAGAGACTGCTACCCGGGCTCGGGCACTTGAACCGGCTTCGCACCCCGATGTCTGGGGGCATGGAGTTGATCGACTCGGGTTCCTTGAAGTCGCGGTGTCCGAGGCGCTGTGACAGCCCGACTTCCTGAAATCCGAGTGGATCATCGGGCGGCTGCGTCGCGCCGCCTGACTCCGCACAGGGCGCAGGCCGCCGTACCCGAGAGGGCACGGCGGCCTGCCAGGTGCGGTGGCTTCAGGAACCGGGGGTGTTGTCGGCTCCCTTGGCGGTGGCGGCGAGGTAGTCGCGGTTGAGGCGGCCGATGGTGTTCAGCGGGATGCCCTTCGGGCAGGCCGGGGTGCATTCGCCGGCGTTGGTGCAGCCGCCGAAGCCGGCCTCGTCGTGCGCGTCGACCATGCCGATGACCCGGGTGTACCGCTCGGGCTGGCCCTGCGGCAGCAGCGAGAGCTGGGTGAGCTTGGCGGCGGTGAAGAGCATGCCGGAGCCGTTCGGGCAGGCCGCCACGCACGCGCCGCAGCCGATGCAGGCCGCCGACTCGAAGGCGGCGTCCGCGTTGGCCTTGGCGACCGGGGTGGAGTGCGCCTCGGGTGCACTGCCGGTCGGGGCGGTGATGTAGCCGCCCGCCGCGATGATCTTGTCGAAGGCGCTCCGGTTCACGACCAGGTCCTTGACGACCGGGAAGGCGCTGGCCCGCCACGGCTCAATGTCGATCGTCTCGCCGTCCTTGAACTGCCGCATGTGCAGCTGGCACGCGGTGGTGCCGCGCTGCGGCCCGTGCGCGTCACCGTTGATCATCAGGCCGCACATGCCGCAGATGCCCTCGCGGCAGTCGTGGTCGAAGGCGACCGGGTCCTCGCCGGCGAGGATGAGCCGCTCGTTGAGCACGTCGAGCATCTCCAGGAACGACATGTCCGGGGACACGTCGTCGACCGGGTAGGTCACCATCCGACCCTTGTCCTCAGGGCCCTTCTGGCGCCAGATGCGCAGGGTCAGGTTCACTTGTAGCTCCGCTGCGTCGGGTGGACGTATTCGAACTTCAGGTCTTCCTTGTGCAGCACCGAGGGCTCACCGGTCGCGGTGAACTCCCAGGCCGCCACGTACGCGAACCGGTCGTCGTCGCGCTGCGCCTCCCCGTCGGGGGTCTGGTGCTCGGCCCGGAAGTGGCCGCCGCAGGACTCCTCGCGGTGCAGGGCGTCGATGCACATCAGCTCGGCCAGCTCGAAGAAGTCGGCGACGCGGCCGGCCTTCTCCAGCGACTGGTTCAGTTCCTCGCCGGTGCCGGACACCTTGACCCGCTGCCAGAACGCCTCGCGCAGGTCGCGGATCTCGCCGATCGCCTTGCGCAGGCCGGCCTCGGAGCGCTCCATGCCGCAGTGCTCCCACATGATCTGGCCCAGCTCCCGGTGGAACGAGTCCACAGTCCGGTCGCCGTTGACGGCGAGCAGCCGCTGGACCCGGTTCTCCACGTCGGTGCGGGCCTCGACCGCCGCCGGGTGACTGGCGTCGACAGTGTCGAGGGGGCCGGAGGCCAGGTAGTTGGCGATGGTGGTGGGCAGCACGAAGTAGCCGTCGGCAAGGCCCTGCATCAGCGCCGAGGCGCCGAGCCGGTTGGCGCCGTGGTCGGAGAAGTTCGCCTCGCCGATCACGAACAGGCCGGGGATGTTCGACTGGAGGTCGTAGTCGACCCACAGGCCGCCCATCGTGTAATGCACGGCGGGGTAGATCCGCATCGGCACCTCGTACGGGTCCTCGCCGGTGATCCGCTCGTACATCTCGAAGAGGTTGCCGTACTTGGCCTCGATGGCCTTGCGGCCGAGCCGGTTGATCGCGTCGGCGAAGTCGAGGTAGACGCCGAGCTTGGTCGGTCCGACGCCCCGGCCCTCGTCGCAGACGTTCTTCGCGGCGCGGGAGGCGATGTCCCGGGGGACCAGGTTGCCGAAGGAGGGGTAGATCCGCTCCAGGTAGTAGTCCCGCTCGTCCTCGGGAATGTCCTTCGGGCTGCGCTCGTCGCCCTTGGCCTTCGGCACCCAGACCCGGCCGTCGTTGCGCAGCGACTCGCTCATCAGGGTCAGCTTCGACTGGTGGTCGCCGGAGACCGGGATGCAGGTCGGGTGGATCTGGGTGTAGCAGGGGTTGGCGAAGTACGCGCCCTTGCGGTGCGCCCGCCAGGTGGCGGTGACGTTGCAGCCCTTGGCGTTCGTGGAGAGGTAGAAGACGTTGCCGTAGCCGCCGGAGGCGAGCACCACGGCGTCGGCCATCTCGGTGCTGATCTCGCCGGTGACCAGGTCCCGCACGACGATGCCGCGGGCCTTGCCGTCGACGAGGACCAGTTCCAGCATCTCGTGGCGGGCGTTCATCTCCACGTTGCCCAGGCCGATCTGCCGCTCCAGGGCCTGGTACGCGCCGAGCAGCAGCTGCTGACCCGTCTGGCCCCGGGCGTAGAAGGTGCGCTGCACCTGGGCGCCACCGAAGGAGCGGGTGTCCAGCAGACCGCCGTACTCGCGGGCGAACGGCACACCCTGGGCGACGCACTGGTCGATGATGTTGACCGAGACCTCGGCCAGCCGGTGCACGTTCGACTCCCGGGAGCGGAAGTCGCCGCCCTTGACGGTGTCGTAGAAGAGCCGGTGTACGGAGTCGCCGTCGTTGCGGTAGTTCTTCGCCGCGTTGATGCCGCCCTGGGCCGCGATGGAGTGGGCCCGGCGCGGGCTGTCCTGGTAGCAGTAGGACTTCACGTGGTAGCCCTGCTCGGCCAGGGTGGCGGCGGCCGAGCCGCCGGCCAGGCCGGTGCCGACCACGATCACCGTCATCTTGCGGCGGTTGGCCGGGTTGACCAGCTTGGCCTCGAAGCGTCGGGTCTCCCAGCGCTTCTCGACCGGGCCGGCGGGAGCCCTGGTGTCGGCGATCGGGTCGCCCTCGGTGAAGAGTTCCATGTCAGGACACCAATC
This sequence comes from Micromonospora sp. NPDC049047, assembly GCF_040649135.1. Lineage (NCBI taxonomy): Bacteria > Bacillati > Actinomycetota > Actinomycetes > Micromonosporales > Micromonosporaceae > Micromonospora > Micromonospora sp. NPDC049047. The sequence continues at coordinate 42,599 of NZ_JBEZEY010000019.1, read as the reverse complement.
CGGTGAGTACGGCGAACGGGACCACCAGGTATCCGGCGCAGAGCAGCACGGCGAAGACCAGCGCCGCGACGCGCGCCCGGCGCTCGCCACGCGGTGTCTGCTGGCCGAGGCTGCGGAACGCGCTGAACGCGCCGTGGCGCAGGTGGAAGCCGACCGCGAGGATGGCGAGGGTGTAGAAGAGCGTGACGTACCAGCGCTCCGGCGCGAAGTCGGCGACGACGTTCCCGTACGGCTTGCTCTCGTTGCCGACCGGGTTCAGCGTGCCGGTGGTCAGGTCCAGCAGGTGGTAGATCACGAAGAGCAGGATGATCACGCCACCCCAGCGCATCGTGCGGGCGGCGTAGCTGCCGTTGACCTTCTTGCGGTGGGCGTACTTGACCGGGCGGGCCGCGCGGGCGCGCCGGGCCAGCACGGTGGCGGCCACGATGTGGGCGACGACGGCCACCGTGAGCACGGCGCGCAGGATCCACAGGAACCAGACACCGGGCAGCAGTGGCTTGCCGATGTCGCGCAGCCAGTGCGCGTAGTGGTCGAACGAGGTTTCCCCCGTGAACACCTTCAGGTTCCCGAGCATGTGCGCGATCAGGAAGAGCACCAGGAGGATGCCCGTCACCGCCATGACGGCCTTGAGGCCGACGTTCGAGCGGATGGGCGACCGAGTTTTCGTCATTACCACGAGACCGACGCTAGGAGCACTTCGATCAGTCGTCCAATGCATCAAACGAGCAGCGTTGATAGCCGTAGGCTATGTAGATGCAGCTCCATCAGCTCCGGTACTTCGTTGCGGTGGCCGAAGTACGACATTTCACCCAAGCCGCCGACATCGTCGGCATTACTCAGCCTTCTCTCAGTAAGCAAATTCACGCCCTGGAGGCCGACCTCGGGGCCCCGTTGTTCGAGCGGGTAAGGGGCAACATCGCGCTCACCGCCGCGGGTGAGGTGCTGCTGCCGTTGGCCACCCGGATCCTCGCCGACGTGGAGACCGCGACCCGGGAGGTGCAGGAGCTGGTCGGGCTGCGCCGGGGCCGGGTCCGACTCGGCGCCACCCCCAGCCTGGCCACCTCGCTCGCACCGCCGGTGCTGCGCCGGTTCCGCGACGCGCACCCCACCATCGACCTGCGCGTCGAGGAGGGCGGCTCCCAGGACCTGGTCCGCGACCTGCTCCGCGGCGACCTCGACCTGGCGCTGATCATCATGCCGGCCCAGGGCGCCGACCCCGGGCTACGGGTCGACCCGATCCTGCGGGAGAGCCTGGTGGTGGCCTCGGTGGGGGAGGTGCCGACCGCCTCGGTGACCGGCGAACTGCACATCACCGACCTGCGCGACCAGCCGATGGTGATGTTCCGGGAGGGCTACGACCTGCGCGACGCCACCATCCAGGCATGCCGCGAGGCGGGCTTCGAACCGAGCTTCGCGGTGGACGGCGGCGAGATGGACGCGGTGCTCAGCTTCGTCGAGGCGGGGCTCGGCATCGCGCTCGTGCCCGGCATCGTGCTGGCCCGCCGACCGGGCGTGCGGATCACCCCGCTCGCCCCGCCCGGGGTGCGGCGGACCATCGCGGTGGCCCGCCGCCGTGACATCGTGCCCACCCACGCCGGACGGGAACTGCGGCGCATCCTGCTGGACTACATCCAGTCGGCCATCGACCGGGGCGAGCTGCCGCCGGGCGTGGAGCCGCTGACCTGAGCGGGCGGTCAGCGACCCTCCGCGTCGTCCATCGCGCGGTAGATCCGCTGTTCGGAGACGGGGTACGGGGTGCCGAGCGCCTGCGCGAACACGTTCACCCGCAACTCCTCGATCATCCAGCGGATCTGCCGGACGGCTGTCTCCTGCCGACGGGCCGGCGGCAGGTTGGCCAGCATGTCCTGGTACTCCTTCTGCACCACCGCGACGCGGTCCTGCTGCTGGCGGTCCCGCTGCGGATTGCCGCCGAGGCGGTCCAGTCGGCGCTCGATGGCGGTGAGATAGCGCAGCAGGTCGGGCAGGCGGGCGTACCCGGTCTCGGTGATGAAACCCGCGTGCACCAGCCCGGCGAGCTGCTTGCGGATGTCGGCGAGCGCGGCCACCACGGCGAGGTTGCGGGTGGCACCGAGGCGCTGCTCGACGGTGTACGCGGCGGCGAGGACCTTGCGGACCCGGTCCATCACCTCGACCACTGTGTCGACCAGGTCGGCGCGGACCTTCTCGCGTAGCGCCGCGAACCCCTCGGCGTCCCAGGCCGGCCCACCGGCGTCGCCGATCAGCCGGTCGATGGCCGCGCCCGCCGCGTCCTCGATCAGCTGCTGTACGCCGCCGTGCGGGTTGCGACTGAGCGCCAGCTTCGCCTCGTTGCTCAGCCGGCCCTGCAGGAACCGGGCCGGGGACGGCACGGTGAGGCGCAACAGGCGGCGGGTGCCGGCCCAGTGGGCCGCCTCCGCCTCGGCGGGGGAGTCGAACACCTTCACCCCGACCGTGGCGCCCTCGTCGACAAGCGCCGGGTACGCGGTCACCGCGTAGCCGGCGCGGACCTGCTCGATGGTCCGGGGCAGCGTGCCGATGCTCCACTCGCGCAGCCCGGTCCGCGCGACCTCCGGCGCGGCGGCCGCCACCACCTGGCGTACCTCCTGGCGGAGTTGACGTTGCAGGGCCGGCAGGTTCTTGCCCTCGGCGACCGGCTTGTCGTCGTCGCCCAGAATGCGGAACGTCACCCGCAGGTGGGCTGGCAACTTGTCCGGTTCCCAGGCGTCGCGGGGCACTGTCACCCCGGTCATCCGGCGCAGTTCACGGGTGAGCGCGTCCAGCAACGACGTCTCGCCGGGGGTGATCGTCGCGAGGGCGGCGCGGGCGTAGTCCGGCACCGGCACGAAGTTGCGGCGGATCGCCTTGGGCAGCGAGCGGATCAGCGCGATGACCGTCTCCTCGCGCAGGCCCGGCACCTGCCAGTCGAAGCTCTCCGCCGGCACCTGGTTGAGCAGGGGCAGCGGGATGTCGACTGTGACGCCGTCGTCCGGCGTGCCCGGCTCGAACCGGTAGGTGAGTGGCAGGCGCACACCGTCGGCCTGCCACTCGTCCGGGTAGTCCTCCTCGTCCACCCCTTGTCGACCGTCGTTGACAAGCAGGTCGCGGGTGAAGGTGAGCAGGTCGGGCTGCTCCCGGCGGGTCTTCTTCCACCAGCTGTCGAAGTGCCGGCCGGACGACACGTCGGCGGGGATCCGCTTGTCGTAGAAACCGAAGATGGTCTCGTCGTCGACAAGGATGTCGCGGCGTCGCGCCCGGCTCTCCAACTCCTCGATCTCGCCGAGCAGCCGTTTGTTGTCCGCCCAGAACTGGTGATGGGTCTGCCAGTCGCCCTCGACGAGGGCGTGCCTGATGAACAACTCCCGGCTCAACGCCGGGTCGATCCGACCGAAGTTGACAGTGCGAGAGGTGACGAGCGGAACGCCGTACAGGGTGACCTTCTCGTAGGCCATCACCGCGGCCTGCTTCTTCTCCCAGTGCGGTTCGCTGTAGCTGCGCTTGACCAGGTGTTGCGCCAGCGGTTCGACCCACTCCGGCTCGACCCGGCCGGCGATGCGGGCCCAGAGTCGCGAGGTCTCCACCAACTCGGCGGCCATCACCCAGCGCGGCGGCTTCTTGAACAGTGCCGACCCGGGGAAGACGGCGAACTTCGCTCCCCGCGCCCCCAGGTACTCGTGTTTCTGGGCGTCCTTCAGGCCGATGTGCGACAGCAGGCCGGGCAGCAGCGACTGGTGCACCTTCGGGGTGTCGATCTCCTCCGGCAGGTCCGCACCACCCCGGCGGCCCGCACCCCGGCCGGGGTCCGCGCCGTCGGCGGTGTCGCGCGCCGGCCGCCCACCACGCCGGTCGCCATCCCCAGGGGTACGCAGCACCTGGCGCAGTTGGCTGACGATGTCCTGCCACTCGCGGATCCGCAGGTAGTTCAGGTACTCCGCCTTGCACATCCGGCGGAACGCGCTCGAGGACAGCTCGCGCTGCTGCTCGCGCAGGTAGCGCCACAGGTTGAGGTAGGCGACGAAGTCGGACTCCTTGTCGGCGAACCGGGCGTGCGCCTGGTCGGCCTGGGCCTGCTTCTCCGCCGGCCGCTCCCGCGGGTCCTGGATGGAGAGCGCGGCGGCGATCACCAGCACCTCGGTGGCGCAGCCGTTGCGTTCGCCCTCGACCACCATCCGGGCCAGCCGGGGGTCGACAGGCAACTGGGCCAGCCGCCGGCCCAGCGCGGTGAGCCGCTTGGCCGGGTCGGCCTCGGTCGGGTCCAACGCGCCCAACTCGTGCAGGAGGTTGACGCCGTCGGTGATGTTGCGCTTGTCCGGTGGGTCGATGAACGGGAACGCGGCCAGGTCGCCGAGCCCGATCGCGGTCATCTGGAGGATCACCGAGGCCAGGTTGGTCCGCAGGATCTCCGGGTCGGTGAACTCGGGCCGGGACAGGAAGTCCTGCTCGTCGTAGAGGCGGATGCAGATGCCGTCCGAGGTACGCCCACAGCGGCCCTTGCGCTGGTTGGCCGACGCCTGGGAGACCGGCTCGATCGGCAGCCGCTGCACCTTGAGCCGGCTGGAGTAGCGGGAGATGCGGGCGGTGCCCGGGTCCACCACGTACTTGATGCCGGGCACTGTCAGCGAGGTCTCCGCCACGTTGGTGGCGAGCACCACCCGCCGCGAGCTGTGCGCGGCGAAGACGCGGTGCTGCTCGGCGCTGGACAGCCGTGCGTACAGCGGCAGGATCTCGGTGCCGAGCAGCGAGCGCTTGGTCTGCACCAGCTTGCTTAGCGCGTCGGCGGTGTCGCGGATCTCCCGCTCGCCGCTGAGGAAGACCAGGATGTCGCCGGGGCCCTCGGCGGCCAGCTCCTCGACGGCGTCGCCGATCGCCTGGATCTGGTCGCGGACGTTCTCCTCGTCGCCGTCGCCGTCCTCCTCGCCCTCGGCGACCTCCAGCAACGGCCGGTAGCGCACCTCCACCGGGTAGGTGCGGCCGGAGACCTCGACCACCGGCGCCGGCACCCCGTCCGGCTCGTCGGAGGTGGGGGGCCCGGCGAAGTGCCGGGCGAACCGGTCGGTCTCGATCGTCGCCGAGGTGATGATCACCTTGAGGTCGGGTCGGCGGGGCAGCAGCTCCCGCAGGTACCCGAGGATGAAGTCGATGTTGAGGCTGCGCTCGTGCGCCTCATCGATGATCAACGTGTCGTACTGGCGCAGCATCCGGTCGGTCTGCAACTCGGCGAGCAGGATGCCGTCGGTCATCAGCTTCACCAGGCTGCGCTCGCTCACCTGATCGGTGAAGCGCACCTTGTAGCCGACCACGTCGCCCAACTCGGTGCCCAGCTCGTCGGCGATCCGGTCGGCCACCGTCCGGGCGGCCAACCGCCGGGGCTGGGTGTGCCCGATCAGGCCGTTGATGCCCCGCCCCAACTCCAGACAGATCTTGGGGATCTGGGTGGTCTTGCCGGAGCCGGTCTCGCCCGCCACGATCACCACCTGGTGATCGCGGATGGCGGCGGCCAGGTCGTCCTTGCGCTCACTTACCGGCAACCCTGCCGGGTACGTGATCACCGGCACCGCCGCTCGGCGGGTGGCGAGTCGCTGTTCGGCCTGGACCACGTCGGCGGTGATCTCGGCCAGCGCAGCCTCGCGCCGCTGCGGGTCGCGCAGCTTGCGGGCGCCGTCGAGGCGCCGCTGGAGCCGGCGCTGGTCGCGGAACATCAGAGGGGTCAGGCGGCGGTGCAGCTCGCGAACGGGATCGGTCGCGGCGGAGGCGGTTGGATTCTGCATGTCGTGCCCAAGGATAGGCAGCCCGGCGGCGTACCGCCCCTGGGTTACCGCCGCAGGCCTGCCGGAGGGCCGTCCGCCGAGGCCCGAGCCGCAGGCGCGACCCCGGCCGTCCCGGGTCGCGCCTGCTGCGGGGTGCGCAGTCCGCGGATCCGTCGGGTCAGCATGGGTACGGCCGAGACGACGAACCCGGCGGCGCCGACCGCGACAGCTGTCCGGCTGCCCACCGTCTGGCCCAGCACCCCGCCGAGGGCGCTGCCCAGCGGGAGTGCCCCGTAGATCAACACCCGGTAACCCCCGTTGCTGCGGGCCAGGTTGCCCTGGGGGATGACCACCTGGCGCAGGGTCACCGAGAGGACGTTCGCCACTCCGAGGCCGATCCCGGCGGTGAACTGCACGCAGGCGAGCCCGGCGGCGAGCGCTCCGCCGGAGCCGGGCAGCGCCGCGATGAGCAGGGGTGTGCCCGTGGACAACATCAGGGCCGCGGCGAACGCCCGGCCGTAGCCGAGCCGGTCCGCCAACCGGGTCGAGGCGAGGGTGCCGACGAGCGCGCCGGCCCCGCCGGCGCTGAGCGCCAACCCGAACAGGCCGGGGCCGAGTCCTCGGTCGGTGACCATGAGGACGACCAGGTTGACTGTGACGACCTGCGACGCGGCGTTGTAGATCGTGGCGTGCGTGGTGAGCGCCCGCAGCCACGGATTCGCGGCGATGGCCCGGAGCCCGTCGAGGATGCCTGAGCTGTCCTCGCGCGGCGGCTCGGGTTCGGCACGACGGGCGCCTGCCACACCGATCGCGCTGGCCAGGTAGCTCACCGCGTCCAGGGCGACGGCCAGCGGTGGCCCGGCGAGCTGGGTGAGGCCACCGGCGAGACCCGGCCCGGCCACCTGGGCGGCGGTGGTGGAGCCCTGCGTGGCCCGGTTGGCGTCGGCGAGGTCCGGGTCGTCCACAAGCGACGGCACGTACGCGAAGCTGCCGATCTCGAACACCACGCTGGCCGCGCCGACGACGAGGGCGACCGCCACCAGCAGCGGCACCGAGAGGAGTCCTGCGAAGTGGGCCACCGGCACCACGGCCAGCGTGGCGGCCCGTACCAGGTCGGCGGCGATCATCACCGGTCGCCGACGACGGCGCTCCAGCCAGTGCCCGACCAGCAGCGGCAGCAGCAGGTTCGGCAGGTACGACGCGGTCGCGATCACGGCGACCCCGCTGGCGCCCGCGTCGAGGGTCAACGACGCCAACAGGGGCAGTGCCACGGCGGTCACCTGCGAACCGACCACCGACGCGGTGTGGCCGGCCCAGAACCGGCGGAAGTCCCGGTTGCGGCGGAGCACATTAGCGGTGGGCGTAACCATATGCCGGCCTCCTTGTGGTAACGGTTACCGGTGATGCTGCCACAGCGGTAATGTCTGCGCATGCGACAGCCCGGCGACCGCGTGCCTGCCCCGGGGCCGCTCGCTCTCGTGCAGGACCTCGCCAACACCGTCGACATCGAGGCGGGACGCGACACGCTGGTCGGCGTCGACGACCTGGTCGCCTTCTGCGCGGCGCACGACCTGCCGGCACCAACCCGGACCGGGGACGAACTGGCCGCGGTACGCCGCCTCCGCGAGGCCCTGCGGGACGTCTGTCAGGCCCACGCCGGGGTGGACGTGCCGCCGGCCACCCGCACGACGCTCGCCGAGCTGTTCCGGGACGCGCCGCTGACCGTCGAGATCGACGCGCACGGCCGGGCCCGGCCGGTGCCCCCGCCCGGCCTCACCGGGGCAGCCGCGCTGACCGCCGAGGTGGGTCGCGTGGTGCTCGTCGCCGAAGCCGACGGCACCTGGCCACGCCTGAAGGCCTGCGCCGCCCACGAGTGCCGCTGGGTCTACTACGACCACAGTCCGGCCGGGCGCAGCCGCTGGTGCACGATGAGCATCTGCGGGAGCCGGGCCAAGATGCGGGCGTACCGCGACCGCTCCCGGCCCGACGAGGGTCGGGCGACGACGAGCCACCGGGAATGACGATGACGATGCGCGACACCGACCGGGCCCTGGTGCAGGCGGCCACGGCGGTCGCCAAGCTCCGCTGCCGCAACGCCCGGCACACCAGGGCCGCTGCCGCGCGGACCGCCGACGGCCGGGTCTTCAGCGGCGTGAACGTGCACCACGTCACCGGCGGTGCCTGCGCCGAGGTGGTGACCGTGGGCGCCGCTGCCACCCAGGGCGTCACCGAGCTGGAGACGCTGGTGCTGGTGGGGGATCGGGGGCGCGAGATCCTGGCGCCCTGCGAGCGTTGCCAACAAATGCTCAGGGACAGCTTTCCGGCGCTGCGCCTGATCGTGGGGCCGGTCGACGGCCCACGGGTGTTGTCCGTCGCCGACCTGCCACCGGGGCCTTCTGTCGGCACGGCGGCCGCGGTCGACGCTTCGCTGCCGGCGCCGCGGCCCGCCCCCGAGGGCTGAGTCGGACCGCGGGCTCAGTCGCCGGCGGCCGCCTCCAGCATCGAACGGGGCATCGGCACGCCCTCGAACCGCACGTTGCCCTCCGGGACCAGCCAGCTCGTCACCCGCGCGTCCAAGCGTCCGGCCCGCACGGCCGGGTCGTTGGCGAACAGGGCACGCGCCTCGTCCGGGGCGATGGAGAGCACGACGAAACCCCGTAGCAGCCCGTCGTCGGGGTGCAGGAACGGCCCGGTCGCGAGCACCAGCCCCTGCTCGACGAGCCCGGCCTGATGGGCCAGGTGCGCGTCGTGTAACCGGTCGATCGCGTCCTGCGGCAGCTCCGGCGGGTCCGCCGCTCGGACCAGCAGGACGGCCGTGTGCTGGTCGTATCGCATGTCCACACCCTAGGTGCGGTATGTCCCTCTTATGGGTCTGATCCGCCGTCTGCACCTCTTCGCGCGCTCCGTGAAACTCATTCTTCTTCTATCGGGATCGGGAGCAACTGGAGGTACGGCATGGTCACCAGACGACGGTTGCTCGCGGCCGGGGCCGCCGGCAGCGCGGCGGCACTGGGTCCGGTGGGCTGGGCGGCGTCCGGCCGGGCGGCCGCCGCGGTGGCGCCGCTGGACGCCGGGGACATCCCGAAGTACGTCACACGGCTGCGGATCCCACCGGCCATGCCGACGGTGGCGACAGGCCCGGAGCGCGACACGTACGAGATCGCGGTACGACAGTTCCGCCAACAGATCCTGCCGCCGTCGTGGCCGCGCACCACAGTGTGGGGATACGGCTCCACCACCCATCCCGACAGCTTCGGCTACCCCGCACCCACCATCGTGGCGCGGGTCGGCCGCCCGGTCCGGGTGACCTGGGTCAACCAGCTCGTCGACGGGCGGGGCGAGCACCTGCCGCACCTGCTGCCGGTGGACCCGACCCTGCACTGGGCCAACCCGGCCGGTGGCACCGAGGGCCGCGACCGGCACGGCCGTTGGGACGGCAGCCGACAGGGGTATCGCGGGCCGGTGCCGCAGGTGGTGCATCTGCACGGCGCGCACAGCGGGCAGGAGAGCGACGGGCACGCCGAGGCGTGGTACCTACCGGTGACCCGCGACCTGCCACCCGGCTTCGCCGTGGCGGGCAGCGCGTACCGCGAGTTCCGGTCCCGCTTCGCCGACCACTCCGGCCTGCGTTGGGCACCGGGCTCGGCCACCTTCGAGTACGCGAACGACCAGCGGCCCTGCACCCTCTGGTACCACGACCACACGCTCGGGCTCACCCGCGAGAACGTCTACGCCGGACCGGCCGGGTTCTACCTGCTCGGCGGCGGCGGGGACGACCTGCCGGACGGGGTGCTACCCGGCCCGACACCCGGCCGCGAAGACGGGCCGAACAGCGCACCCCACGACATCCCGCTGATGATCCAGGACCGCAGCTTCACCGCCGACGGCGAACTGCGCTACCCGCGGCGGTACTCCGGCGGCGACGACGGGCCGCCGACCTGGATACCCGGGTTCTCCGCCGCCACCATGGTGGTCAACGGCCGTACCTGGCCCACCCTGACCGTGCGGCGCCGCCGTTACCGGTTCCGGTTGCTCAACGGCTGCAACAGCCGGTTCCTGCTGCTCAGTGTGGTCGCCAACGCCACCGCGCGGCCGGCCCGCCCGGTGCTCCCGGTCTGGCAGATCGGCAGCGACGGTGGCTTCCTGCCCGAGCCGGTGCCGCACGAGCGCGTGGGGCTCGGCCCCGCCCAGCGGGTCGACGCGATAGTCGACTTCACCGACGTACCGGCGGGCACCGAGCTGTACCTCGTCAACGAGGGACCCGACGGGATGTACGGCGGTGGCCGACCGGGAGTGGACTTCGCGCCGGCCGATCCGCGGACCACCGGGCAGGTGCTGCGCTTCGTGGTCACCGACGCGACCGAGGCCGACCCGAGCGTGCCACCGGAGCAGCTGCGGCTGCCGTCGCAGCCGCGGCTCGGAACGGCCCAGCGGGTACGCCGCCTGTCGCTCAACGAGCGGATGTCCGGCGGTTCGATGATCATGCTGCTCGGTGTCCTCGACGAGCGGGGCCGGGGTCTGCCGCTGCGCTGGAGCGACCCGGTGACCGAGCAACCCACCCTCGGCGACACCGAGGAGTGGGAGGTGCGCAACTTCACCCGGCACGTGCACCCGATCCACCTGCACCAGGTCCAGTTCGAGCTGCTCGGGCGCGGGCACTCGGGCCGGCTGCGGCCGGACCCGGGGGAGCGCGGCCGGATGGACACGGTGCTCGCGTACCCCGGGGAGGTGACCCGGATCAGGGCGCGCTTCGACCTGCCCGGTCGCTACGCCTGGCACTGTCACCTGTTGGAGCACGAGGACAACGAGATGATGCGACCGCTGAACGTGCTGCCGCGCGGGGGCGCGGCGACCGGGGACGGCGGTTCGCTGGGCGGGTCAGTCCCACCGCTGGGCGGGCCGGAGGTGCCCCCGACGGCATCGACCGACGCCGGTTAGGTCACTTTCCGCAGGTCGGCTAAGGTTAGGCGAACCTAAGCCCGATCGTGCAGGGAGATTCGTGACCGCGCTCGCCAGCCGGCCGACCCAGGCCAGTAGCCGGTCCGGCACCCGCACCCGCCGGCGGTTGGCCGTCACCGTCGGGGCCGCCCTGGTGTTGCTGTTGGCAGTGCTTGCCAGCCTCGCGCTCGGCAGCCGGCACCTCGGCGTCGACCAGGTCTGGCACGCCCTCGTCGCACCGGACGGTGGCGAGGCCAGCACCATCGTGCGCGAGCTGCGGATGCCCCGTACCGCGCTCGGCCTCGCCGTCGGTCTGGCCCTCGCCGTGGCCGGTGTGTTGTTCCAGGCGCTCACCCGGAACCCCCTCGCCGAGCCGCGCATCCTCGGCATCAGCGCGGGCGCGTCGTTCGGTGTGGTGCTCGCCATCTCCGTCTTCGGGGTCGGCACGCTCGCCGGTTATGTCTGGTTCGGCATCGTCGGCGCGCTGATCGCCGGGCTGCTGGTCTTCGCCATCGCCACCCGGGCCCGCGAGGGCGCCAGCCCGGTCACCCTCGCGCTTGTCGGCGCGGCACTCGACGCCAGCCTGGCCTCCGGGGTGTACGCGCTGCTCAGCATCGACGCCCGCACCTTCGAGGAGTACCGGTTCTGGGTGGTCGGCGGGCTGGCCGGACGCGACCTGACGGTCACCGCACAGGTGCTGCCGTTCGTCGTCGCCGGTCTGCTGCTCGCCGCCCTGGTGGCCCGAGGCCTGGACGCGTTGGCGCTCGGCGACGACGTGGCCCGTGGCCTCGGCCACCGCATCGGTCTGGTCCGACTCGGCGGCGGCCTCGCCGCGGTCCTGCTGACCGGCGCGGCGGTGGCGGCGGCCGGACCTGTCGCCTTCGTCGGGTTGGCCGTGCCGCACCTGGCGCGGGCCCTGGTCGGCGCGGACCACCGCTGGACCCTCGCCGTCTCCGCCCTGCTCGGCCCGGCGCTGCTGCTCGGCGCCGACGTCGTCGGCCGGTTGGTCGCCCCGCCCGGTGAGATACCGGCCGGGATCGTCACCGCGCTGATCGGAGCGCCGCTGCTGGCCGTCCTGGTCCGCCGCGCCCGGGTGGTGACCGCGTGACCACCACCCGCCCCTCCGACAAGGCCGGTCGGTCCGACGCGGCTGGCCAGCCCCGTCTGGCTGGCCCGGCTGGTACGTCGGTCGCCGCGACCGCCGCCCCACCCCGTGCTGGTGGTGCCCGGCTCGCCAGCCGGTCGCTGCTGCGGGTCGGCCCGGTCAGCCTGCTGATCCGCCGCCGCGCGGTGCTGGTGGCCGCCGTGCTGACCGTGCTGCTGCTGTCGGCCGTCGTGCTGAGCCTCTCGCTGGGCACCCCGTACGTCGCCCCGGCCGACGTCCTGCGCGCACTCTCCGGCGCCGGCACCCCGTACGACCTGGTTGTCCTGGACCTTCGACTGCCACGGGTGGTGCTGGCGGCGGTGGCCGGCGCGGCGTTCGGCGTGGCCGGCACTCTGATCCAGAGCGTGGCCCGCAACCCGCTCGCCAGCCCGGACGTCATCGGCATCACCCAGGGCGCCGGCCTCGCCGCCACCGTGGCCCTGACCAGCGGAATGGCCGCCGTGCTGGTGGCGCCCACCGCGCTGGTGGGTGGGCTGCTCGCGGCGGTGCTGCTGTTCGCCCTCGGCGCCCGGCACGGGCTGGCCGCACAGCGGTTCGTGCTCGCCGGGGTGGCTGTCGCGTTCGGCTTCCGGGCGCTGACCGAGGTGGTCATGCTCACCGCCGACCCGATCGACGGGCTGCGCGCGCAGATCTGGCTGATCGGCACCCTCGCCGGCAAGGGCTGGACCGAGGCCGCCTGGATCGCCGGCACCCTGCTGGTGCTGCTGCCGGTGCTGGCCTGGGCCGGCTGGGCACTGAACAGCACCGCACTCGACGACGACACCGCACGGGGCGTCGGGCTGCGCCCGGTGGCCCGCCGGATCGGCCTCGCCGGCACCGGCGTGCTCGTCGCCGCGATGGTCACCGCCCAGGTCGGCGCCGTCGACTTCGTGGCGCTTGTCGCCCCGCAGGTGGCCCGACGGCTGGTCCGCGCCGAACGGCCGCCACTGGTCTGCGCCGCCCTGCTCGGCGCGCTCCTGCTGGTGCTTGCCGACCTGGCCGGCCGGCGGCTGTTCGCACCCACCCAACTGCCCGCCGGGGTGCTGACCGCCGCGATCGGTGGCCCGTACCTGATCTTCCTGCTGCTGCGTGGACGGCGGCGGTCGTCGTGACCCCTCAAGGAGTCGTGTGATGCTCTCCACCCGCGACCTGGTCGCCGGCTACGACGACCGGACCGTGCTCGACGGGCTCGACCTGGACCTGCCGACCGACGCGTTCACCGTGATCGTCGGCCCCAACGCGTGCGGCAAGTCCACACTGCTGCGCACGATGGCCCGGCTGCTCACCCCCCGCCGAGGCACTGTGCTGCTGGACGGCACCGCGATCCGCGACCTGCCGACCCGGGAGGTCGCCCGCCGCCTCGGCGTCCTGCCGCAGAGCCCGCTGGTACCCGAGGGCGTCACAGTGGCGGACCTGGTCGGACGCGGCCGGCAGCCCTACCAACGCTGGTGGCGGCAATGGTCGACGGAGGACGGCACGGCGGTGGACCAGGCGATGGCCCTCGCCGACGTGACCGACCTGGCCGACCGGCCCGTGGACAGCCTCTCCGGCGGTCAGCGGCAACGGGTGTGGATCGCCATGACCCTCGCCCAGGACACCGACGCCCTGCTGCTGGACGAGCCGACCACCTTCCTCGACCTGGCCCACCAGGTGGAGGTGCTGGACCTGCTGCACCGGCTGCGCTCCGAGCGGGGCCGCACCGTGGTCGCCGTGCTGCACGACCTGAACCAGGCCGCCCGCTACGCCGACCACCTGGTCGCGATGCGCGCCGGCACCGTGGTGGCCGCCGGACCGCCCCGGGAGATCCTCACCGCCGACCTGGTCCGCGACGTCTTCGGGCTGGCCTGCGTGGTCGTGCCCTGCCCGGTGACCGGCGCACCGCTTGTGGTGCCCGCGTACACCGGCGGCAACTCCGCCAGCCCGGTCACCCCCGCCGCCGAAGCGATCCCGCTCGCCGGCTCGTACCCCTCGAAAGGAATCTGATGCGTCGTCTCGTCGCCGCTCTCGCCGCGGCCGCCGCCCTCGGCGTCGGACTCACCGCCTGCGGTGAGAGCGACCCGGTCGCCGGCACCACCACCGGGGAGACCCGGGAGATCACCCACGCCATGGGCACCACAAAGGTCCCGGCGGAGCCCAAGCGGGTGGTCGTGCTCGACACCGACAAGATCGACACGGCGCTCTCGTTGGGCATCACACCCGTCGGCGCCGCCACCGCCGGTGAGGCCAAGAGCTGGCCTACCTACTTCGGCGCGGACAAGCTCGCCGGCATCAAGGAGGTAGGCGTCCTCACCGAGCCCGACCTGGAGGCGATCAACGCACTGAAGCCGGACCTCATCCTCGGCAGCAAGTTCCGCCAGGAGAAGTTCTACGACGAACTGGCCGCCATCGCGCCTACCGTGTTCACCGACAAGGTGGGCATCACCTGGAAGGAGAACCTCCTCCTCGACGGCAAGGCGCTCGGCCGCGAGCAGCAGGCAAAGGACCTGCTCGGCGCGTACGAGAAGCGGGCCAAGGACTTCGGTGCCACCCTCGGCGACCCCGCCGCGCGCAAGGTGTCGATCGTGCGGTTCATCCCGGGCAACATCCGGGTGTACGGCCCCGACTCGTTCTCCGGCATCGTCATCGGCGACACCGGCCTGGGCCGCCCCGAGCGGCAGTTGCTCGCCAACAAGGAGGACAAGCGCTTCGACCTGGTCAGCCCCGAGCGGATCAACGAGGTCGACGGTGACGTCATCTTCGTTACCGCGTACGGCGACAAGGCCGCCGCCGAGCAGACCAAGGTGGCCGGCGGAACCCTCTGGAAGGGCCTCAACGCCGTCAAGGCCGGCAAGGCGTACCCCGTCTCCGACGAGGTCTGGATGACCGGCATCGGTGTCGGCGCCGCCAACAAGATCCTCGACGACCTGGCCAAGTACTTCCCCGCCACCTGACGACCCCGGCTACACGTCCGCGCTCGCACCCGTGTCCGCGCTCGCACCCGTGTCCGCGCTCGCGCCCGTGTCCGCGCTCGCGCCCGTGTCCGCGCTCGCGCCCGTGTCCGCGCTCGCACCCGCGTCCGCGCCGCGCCGCGCCGCGCATGATCGTGCTCGATCCAGGATGTAGTGGCCTCCTCGTGTAGGGAGGCCACTACATCCACCTTCGAGCGCGATCAGCGTGATCAGCGCGATCAGCGTGATCAGCGTGATCAGCGTGATCAGCGGGACCGCGTGGAGCGGGCGCGTGCTCGTAGGGCGGCCCGGACCTCGGCGAGGAAGCCGTCGAAGTCGTCCCGGAGGCGCTTGGCAGTCACGTGCAGCACGATCCACTCGTCGCCGAGCAGTCGGTTGAGCCGGCGGCGGTCCCGATGGAAATGCTCGGGATCGTCGTGCCAGAGCCCGTTGTACTCCACCGCCACCTTCAACTCCGGCCAGGCCAGGTCGAGCCGGGCCACGAACCGCCCCTGGTCGGCGACGACCCACTGGGTCTGTGGGCGGGGCAGGCCAGCAAGGACCAGCCCGATCCGGGTGCGTGACTCCTGGGGTGACTCCGCCCCGGCATCGGCCAGGTCAACCGCGCGCAGCAGGCTCCGCCAGCCGCGTCGACCGGCCCGATCCAGTGCGTACGCGCGCAGGGCTGGCACGTCGGTGAGCCGCCTCGCCAGCATGGCGTCGAGGACGACCACCGCCTCGACCACGTCGAGCCACAGGGCGAGATCCCAGCAGGTACGCGCGGGACTGGTCACCCGGACCCCGGCCCGCTCGACCGTGTCGCCGGGCTCGACCTCCCCGCGGTGGATCCGGAGACCCGTGGTCGGCCCGATCCGGGCTGCTCGGGGAACCAACACGTCCACCGGATCGGTCGCCGGGGGTGCCGGGCAGCCGTACACCGCTGCCGCGGAGCGGCCGGCGACTGCCGCTTCTGGTGGGATCAGCAACCGCCCGACGGCGGTGCACCTGACCCGGTGCGTGACCTCAAGTGTGGCGTCGGCGTAGATGTCCCGGAACAGTGGCCGCCAGGCGGAGCTGCGCAGGTCGTTCCGGCTCAGCAGACCCTGCGAGACGGCGGTCGAGCCGCGGAAGACCCGGCCGCGCAACTGCGGCGGGCGTCGAGGAGCTTTCGGCATGCGCTCCAGGCTGACCGATCAGCTCCGCGTCACGCTGTCCCTGTGGATAACCATCGATCCTGCCCCGGTGACCGGGCGCAGCGCTATCCCCATGATCGCGCTCGAACAGGGATGGAGTGGCCTCCGGCGAAACGGAGGCCACTCCATCCTGGATCGAGCGTGATCTTGCAAAATGCGCGGCCGGACAGCTGGGACGGGTGGGACGGTGGGACGGGTGGGACGGGTGAGGGTGAGGTTAGGCGGCGGTGGACCAGATGGCGCGGAAGGCGGCAGCTTCGCCGGCCAGCCACCGTTCGATCTGCTCGGGCTTGGCGTCGGTGGGCATGCGGTGGGCCTGGCCACGGCGGACATCCACCAGCACCGGCTCGGCGTGCGGGAGCACCGCGTCCATGTGTCGGGCCATCAGGTGCAGGGTGGCCAGCACCGATTCCTCGCTCGGTGGGGTCTCGTCGAAGTGCAGACGGATCGCTTCGGCGCGGCCGTCGGCGTGGCGTACCCCGAAATGGGGGTTGATCTTGACGGGCAGGTCGCCCAGCATGGCCAGGGCGTCGCGGGTCTGGGCGAGGTCGATGGCGGCGGGCTCACCGAGGGAGTGCAGCCAGGCCGTGGCGCCGGGAACGAGCGCCTGGTAGAGCGGGCGCCAGCGGGGCTTGACCACGTCGACCACCCCGGTCAGGTGGGTGCCGCCGGTGTGGAAGGCGATGTCGGCCTTGAGCGCCTTGACGAACTGGCCGTGCGGGTTGAAGCCGGAGCGGCTGGCTCGCTGCTTGCGCAGCCCACCCACGAAGGTCGCCTTGGTGGGCCCGGTGCGGTCGACGTAGCGGGTGAAGCCGAGCAGGGTGGCGTAGGGGGTGAGGGGCATGGAGGCGGGCGCGGTCACGGGCGTCCTCCCAGGTCAGGAACTCGATTAGTACATACATTCTAATCGACACCTGTGACATCTCCCAGTGAATCTGGGCGCCGAAACGGCGCCGGCCGGGCCGGCGTGCTGCCCGGTGTTCGGCGCGACGCCGTCCGGGCCTGCGGGCGCCACCGGCCGCCGTTCACCGGCCGCCGGTTCGGCCGAGCCGACCGGGGGTGGCGGCCGTCAGGGCGGCGGTCAGCCGGGCGATGCCGAACTCGAAGGTCTCGTCGAGGTCGCCGCCGAGGTTGAAGGCGCCGGCGAGTTCCATGCTGACGAAGCCGTTGACCCAGGCGGTGATCATGCGGGCGCCGGGCAGGGCGTGCTCGGGACCGGCGAGGTCGGCGGCGACGCGCAGGGCGGGGGCGCTGGCCAGGGTGAGGGTGTCGAGGCTGGGCCGGGACTCCTCGGGGCCGCTGGCGAAGATCAGGTGGTAGCCGGCCGGGTGTGCGTGGGCGAACGCGCGGAAGGCGTGGGCCAGCTCGCGCAGGTCGCGGCCCGGGTCGCCGCTGCCGGCCACGGCGTCGAGTTGTTCGCCCATCTCGCGGACCGTGGCTTCGGCGACGAGCCGGATCAGGGCGTCGCGGTTGCGGACCCGCTTGTACAGCGAGGGTGCGCGTACGCCGACCCGCTCGGCGACCGCCTGCATGGTCAGCCCGGGGAGTCCCTGCGACTCCAGGATGTGGCGGGCGGCCGTGACGATGTCGGCGAGCGAGGTGCGATCGGGGGTCGGCATGCGGTGCTCCTTCGCGGGTAGTGAGGACCGACACCATGATAGCTATGGACCTTAGGCATGATGGCTATGTATCGTAGCTATCAGATCGCCGCATCATCTTCGGGAGGCATCATGAAGCTCGGGCCACATCTGCACCGCATCGGCAACGACATCGTCGCCGCCTACCTGGTCGAGACCGAGGAGGGCGTGACAGTCGTGGACGCCGGCCTCGCCGGTCACCTGTCCGAGCTGGTCGCCGAGCTGTCCCGGATGGGTCGTTCGCTCGCCGACGTCCGGGGTCTGATTCTCACCCACGGCGACACCGACCACATCGGCTTCGCCGAACGGCTGCGGCGTGAGCACGGCGTGCCGGTCTACGTGCACGAAGCGGACGCCGCCCGCGCCCGCGGCGAGGTCAAGTCGAAGGCGCCCTTCGGCCCGTTCAAGGTGGGCGCCACTGCAGGTTTCCTCTGGTACGCGAGCCGCAAGGGCGGGCTGCGCACCACGTACCTCAGCGAGGTGCGCACCGTGCGCGACGGTGAGGTGCTCGACCTGCCGGGGGAGCCGCGCGTGATCGGCATGCCCGGCCACTCGCCGGGCAGCATCGCCGTGCACGTGCCGATCGCCGACGCCGTGTTCGTCGGCGACGCGCTGACCACCCGACACGTGCTGACCGGCCGGCAGGGTCCGCAGCCCGCGCCGTTCACCGACGACCCGGCGCAGGCGCTCGCCTCGCTCGCCCGCATCGAGGACCTGGGGGCGACGTGGATCCTGCCCGGTCACGGCACGCCGTGGAACGGTGGCGCGGCCGAGGCGGTACGCCGGATCAAGGCAGCCGCCCAGGACCGTTAGTCCATGTGACGGTGTGGGAAGTCAGCGCCACCGGCCGACGGGTCCAGCCGGGGGCAGGCGTCAGAGCTGTCCCACCTCGGTGACCCGGACGACAGCCGCGCCGACCTCGTCCGAGGCGGCCAGGTCGATCTCGGCGCTGATGCCCCAGTCGTGGTCGCCGTCCGGGTCGTCGAAGATCTGCCGCACGGTCCACCGCTCCCGGCCCTGCTCGATCATGAGCAGCGCGGGCCCCCGGGCGTTCGGACCGACCCCGATCGAGTCGTACGCCTCGAAGTACGGCCCCAGGGCGTCGGACCATGCGTCGTAGTCCCAGCCGTCGCCGGCGTCCAGTTCGGCGAGCAGATCCCAGCGGCGCAGCGCGGCCAGCTCGACGCGGCGGAACAGCGCGTTGCGCACCAGCACCCGGAACGCCCGCGCGTTTCGGGTCACCGCCGGTGGCCGGTCGGTGAGGGCGGCGTGCGCCTGGGCCACCTCGGCCACGTCGGACGGGTTGCGCAGCCGCTCCCACTCGTCGATCAGACTGGAGTCGACCTGGCGGACCAGCTCGCCCAGCCACTCGATGAGGTCGATCAGCTCCTCGGTCTTGGCGTCCTCGGGCACTGTCTGGCGCAGCGTCTTGTACGCGTCGGCCAGGTAGCGCAGGACCAGCCCCTCCGAGCGGGTCAGCCCGTAGAACTGCACGTACTCGGTGAAGGTCATCGCCCGCTCGAACATGTCCCGGACGACGGCCTTGGGGGAGAGCTGGTGGTCGGCGACCCAGGGGTGGCCCTGCCGGTACATCTCGTACGCGGCCTCCAGCAGCTCGGCGAGGGGCTTCGGGTGGGTCACCTCATCGAGCAGTTCGAGGCGGGCCTCGTACTCGATGCCCTCGGCCTTCATCGCCGCGACGGCCTCGCCGCGCGCCTTGAACTGCTGCGCGGAGAGGATCTGGCGCGGGTCGTCGAGGATCGACTCGATCACGCTCAGCACGTCGAGCGCGTACGACGGGGACTCGGCGTCGAGCAGCTCGATGGTGGCCAGCGCGAGCGGGGAGAGCGGCTGGTTGAGCGCGAAGTCGAGTTGGAGGTCGACGGTGAGCCGGATCCGCCGGCCGGTCTCGTCCGGCTCGGGCAACTCCTCGACCACCCCGCCGGCCCGCAGCGCCCGGTAGATGGCGATGGCCCGGCGGATGTGCCGGCGCTGGGCGGCGGGCTCCTCGTGGTTGTCGGTGAGCAGGTGCCGCATCGCCGTGAACGCGTCCCCGGGCCGGCCGATGACGTTGAGCAGCATCGAGTGGCTTACCTGGAAGCTGGAGGTCAGCGGCTCCGGCTCGGCGTCGACGAGGCGGTCGAAGGTGGGCTGGCCCCAACCGATCGAGCCCTCCGGCGGCTTCTTGCGGACCACCTTGCGTCGCTTCTTCGGGTCGTCGCCGGCCTTCGCGAGCGCCTTCTCGTTGTCGATGACGTGCTCGGGAGCCTGCACCACGACCCGGCCGATCGTGTCGTAACCGGCCCGGCCGGCCCGCCCGGCGATCTGGTGGAACTCCCGGTTCTTGAGCAGCCGGGTCCGGACCCCGTCGTACTTGGACAGGCCGGTGAACAGCACAGTGCGGATCGGCACGTTGATGCCGACACCGAGGGTGTCGGTGCCGCAGATGACCTTGAGCAGGCCGGCCTGGGCGAGGGTCTCCACCAGGCGGCGGTACTTGGGCAGCATGCCGGCGTGGTGCACGCCGATGCCGTGCCGGACCAGCCGGGACAGCGTCTTGCCGAAGCCGGAGGTGAACCGGAAGGCACCGATCGCCTCGGCGATCATGTCCTTCTCGGCCCGGGAGCAGACGTTGACGCTCATCAGCGCCTGGGCGCGTTCCAGCGCGGCGGCCTGGGTGAAGTGCACCACGTACACCGGGGCCTGCTTGGTCTCCAGCAGCTCCTCAAGTGTCTCGTGCAGCGGCGTCATCGCGTACGAGAAGATCAGCGGGACCGGCCGCTCGGCCGAGCGGACGACGGCGGTCGGCCGCCCGGTACGCCGGGTCAGGTCGTCGACGAACCGGGTGGTGTCCCCCAGGGTGGCCGACATCAGGACGAACTGTGCCTGCGGCAGCTCGATGATCGGCACCTGCCACGCCCAACCCCGGTCGGGCTCGGCGTAGAAGTGGAACTCGTCCATGATCACCTGGCCGACGTCGGCCTTCGCGCCCTCGCGCAGCGCCAGGTTGGCAAGGATCTCCGCGGTGCAGCAGATGATCGGGGCGTCGGCGTTGACGCTGGCGTCACCGGTGAGCATGCCGACGTTCTCGGCGCCGAAGACCTCGCACAGCGCGAAGAACTTCTCCGACACCAGCGCCTTGATCGGCGCGGTGTAGAAGGTCGTCCGGCTGTCGGCGAGGGCGGCGAAGTGCGCGGCGATCGCCACCAGGCTCTTACCCGAGCCGGTCGGAGTGTTCATGATCAGGTTGGCGCCGGAGACGATCTCGATGACCGCCTCCTCCTGATGGGGGTAGAGGTCGAGGCCGCGCTCCTTCGCCCAACCGGCGAACGCGTCGAAGAGGGTGTCGGGGTCGGCGCTTGTCGGCAGCGCGGCGGTGAGCGTCATATCCCGTCCATGGTGCCTGGATCATGCCCCGCTCCGCCAACCCGGTGTCCACCGGACCCCCGTCCGGGCCGGTGGGTCCGGGCCGGCGGGACGGCCCGGCGCGTCACCGTCGGCGGTAGAGCAGGTCGGCGACGGGCCGGCCGGCCGTGATCGCCCGCCGCTCGAACTTCGTCACCGGCCGGTGCGCCGGACGCGGCGCGAAGCCGCCGTAGGCGTCCACCAACTCCGGATCCGCCTCCAGGGTCTCCCGCATCGACTCGGCGTACTCGGCCCAGTCGGTCGCGCAATGCAGCGTGCCGCCGGGGCGCAGCCGAGACCGCAGCAGCGCCACGTGCGCCGGCTGGACGATCCGCCGCTTGTGGTGGCGGGTCTTCGGCCACGGGTCCGGGAAGAAGACGTGTACGGCGTCCAGCACATCCACCGGCAGGCCGCTGACCAGGGACAACGCGTCGCCCTCCGCCACCCGCACGTTGCTCAGGCCGCCGCGCTCCACCAGGTCGAGCAGGTTGGCGATTCCGGGCGTGTGCACCTCGACCGCCAGATAATCTCGATCCGGGTCCGCGGCGGCCATCGCGGCGGTGCTGTCGCCCATGCCCGAGCCGATCTCCAGCACCACCGGGGCCCGGCGACCGAACAGGTCAGCCAGGTCGACGGGCACGACCGGTCCGTCCGGCACCGTCAGGCCGTACGCGGGCCAGAGCCGGGTCAGCGCGTCGGTCTGCCGGTCGCTCATCCGACCCCGGCGGGGATGGAACGTGCGGATCGTCCGGCTCACGGGCGGGACGGCGGGGTCATTGTCGGTGGCGGTCACAGCGACCCGAGCGTACGCGACGCCGCCAGCGAATCGGATGTGATGTGCGACCGGAAATGAGAGGATCCAACTGGTACGGCAGGTCGGGTGCACCGCTGCCCGACTCGGCCGCGCGGCGTCGAGAGGGGGCATCGTGACAGTGACCCGCTGCGGCGTGACCCTGTCGGTGCTGACCGCCCTCACCGGCCCCCTGCTCACCGCACTCCTGCTCACCGCGCCCGCCCATGCCGCACCCCGGTCCGGCACGCCGGAGGTTGCCGCGCCCGCGGCCCGGGGGACCGCGTTCGTCGCCGCCGCGCCGCAACCGGAAGGCCCACCGGGTGGCGCACCGCAGCCGACACCGGCGGTGGACATCTTCGTCGAGGTGAGCCCCAGCACGGTGCAGCCCGGCTACCTGGTCGGGATCCGGGCCAGTTGTCGGGACAACTCGGTCGGCGCCACTGTCGTCTCCGACGCCTTCGGCGCGATCGGCGTACAGCCGCAGCACGGCCTGCTCACCGCGGCGCCGATGGTGCGCGAGCGCACGCGCCCCGGCAACTACCGGGTCAAGCTGGAGTGCCGTGACGGTGAGACCGCCTCGACCATGCTCCAGGTGGTCAAGAAGGTTCCGGTCCAGCCCAGTCGCGGTCCGGCCACCGGTTTCGGTGGGAGTGCCAACGGGACGACCGGCAAGCTGCTGCTGCCCGGCGGCGCGGCGCTGACCGTCACCGGGATGGTCCTCGCCGTCGTGGCGTTGCGCCGGCCGCGTCCGGCCCGCGGCGCTGCGCGGGGCTGAGGCCGCCATGGAGATCTTCCGACCCGCGTCGCCGCCGCCCGGCCCTCGCCCGGCCCCCGGCTCGCGCCCGGCACGGGCCGACCGCGTGCCGGTGGACGACCGCTTCGAGGCCCATCGCCTGCCGCTCGACGACAGTCCGCTGGTCCCGGACCGCCCGAGTGTGGCCGCTCGTCCGCCGACCGCGGTGGCCCCGCGGCGCAGCCGACCTCCTGGTCGTAGCCCCTGGTCGGTGCCGCTGGCCGTGGTGCTGGTGCTGGTCGGGGTCTTCGCCACCGGGGCAGGGCTGGGCCGCTCGGTCGGCCCGCTCGACTTCGCCCCGGCGGGCGGGGACCGCCCGGCCCGCAGCGAGTCGGTCGGGTTGTCGGCCAGCCGCCCGGTGCGCCTCACCGTGCCCGCCATCAAGGTGGCCGCGCCGGTGGCGCCCGTCGGGCAGGCCCGGGACGGCTCGATCGCCGTACCGCCGCTGGAGCGGCACAACGAGACCGGCTGGTACGACCGTGGTCCCACGCCCGGCGAACCCGGCCCGGCGGTGATCGTCGGGCACGTGGACACCAAGAGCGGGCCATCGGTCTTCTACGACCTGGGCAAGCTGAAGCCGGGCGACCTGATCGAGGTGGCCCGCGCGGACCGGTCGACGGTGGTCTTCAAGGTCGACAGCGTGGAGCACTTCCCGAAGGACCAGTTGCCGGCCGACCGCATCTACGGCCACGACGGCCCCGCCGGGCTGCGGCTGATCACCTGTGGTGGCCAGTTCATCGGCGGGCGCACCGGCTACGCCGACAACGTGATCGCCTTCGCCACCCTCCAGTCCTCCCGCAAGCCCTGACCGCGCGGGCGTCAGCTCAGGAAGTCGAGGAGTTGGCGGGTGGTCTGCTCGGGTGCCTCCTCCGGGATGAAGTGCCCGACCGGCACGGGCTCGCCGCGCACGTCATGGGCCCACTCCCGCCAGATCGCGAGCGGGTCGGCGTAGAGCTTGGCGACCTGGCCGCGTTGACTCCAGAGGAACAGCACCGGGCAGGTGATCTTCCGGTGGCCGCGGTCCGCCTCGTCCTGTTGGTAGTCCAGGGTCGCGGCGGCACGAAACTCCTCGCAGATCGCGTGCGCTGTGGCCGGGTCGCTGAACTGCTTGACGTACGCCGCCCGCACCTCGGGCGGGAAGGCGTCCTTCACCTCGGGCCAGGTGTCGAGCATGTAGTCGACGAGCACGGCGGGTGCCGCGCCGATGAACTGCTCGGGCACCGGCGCCGGTGCGGCCAGGAACGACCAGACCCAGTAGGAGAGACTGAACGCCTTGTCGGCACGGTTGTAGACATCCCCGATGGGGACGACGTCCATGACGGCCAGCCGGGTGACGACGTCCGGTTCGTCAAGCGCGAGACGGTACGCGCAGCGCGCCCCACGGTCATGGCCGACGAGTCGGAACCGCTCATGGCCCAGGCTCCGCATCACCTCGACCTGGTCGCGGGCGATGGCTCGCATGCTGTACGGCTCATGGTCGTCGGTGCTCGGCGGGGTGCCGCTGTCGCCCCAGCCTCGCAGGTCGGTGGCGACGACAGTGAAGTGCTCGGCGAGACGGGGCGCGACCTGGTGCCACATGAGATGCGTCTCGGGGATGCCGTGGAGGAGCAGGACAGGCGGTCCGTTTCCGCCCCGGCGGCCGTGGATCGTCGCGCCGGAGGTGGCGATGTCGAACTCTTCGAACCCGTCGAACACGGCCAGGACCCCCCGCAGCTTGGGATGCACAGTGAGCGAACGGCGTGGGACGGCAGGCAGGGCGACTGGTGGCCGGCTACCGCACGGACCGAATCGAGGCTATCAACGGAGGCAGTCGGCCCGACGTGATTCGGCTGCGGTGCGGCATGCGCGGCACACCGGCGGCCGGGTCTGCTCGGTGGCGGCCGGGCTGTCGCTCGACGTACCCCAATGCCTTGCCAAGGCCGTGTCTGACAAGTGGCCTGCGAGTCACCTAGTGGGCGAGTTGCTGAAGCCAGTCCTGCAGGAGTGCGGTCTCGACGGGGCGGAGCGGGACGCTAGTTGGATCCGTCCCGCCGAGGGCGGCATCGAGCGCGAGGGCGCGAGCGGCGAGGGTGGGGTCCGGGGCCGGGCTCGTGTCGGTGGTCAGGGCGTCGATGAGTGCTTCCCGCATGCGCGGTGAAACCTCCGGGTCGCGTTCGCTCTCGGGGATGCCGATCAGGGAGAGCGTGGTGCCGGTTACCGCTGCCAGCGTGAGGTGGGCGGCAAGGACGGGCGGCACCCGTAGGCGGCCGTCGGAGGCGGCGCGGCCGAGGAACGTCATGAGGAGTTCTTGAGCCTCCCGCGCGGCAGGTGGGCGCCGGCCGGGGCGGTCGGTGCCGTACATCAGCAGGT
Organism: Micromonospora sp. NPDC049047; assembly: GCF_040649135.1. Lineage (NCBI taxonomy): Bacteria > Bacillati > Actinomycetota > Actinomycetes > Micromonosporales > Micromonosporaceae > Micromonospora > Micromonospora sp. NPDC049047. Next base: position 17,676 of record NZ_JBEZEY010000019.1, on the reverse strand, counting down.
AGAAGGCGGGGTGTTTCAGGCCGAAGTCGACATGCATGTCCCATCCGCGGCGAATGTCGTCGACCGCGTTGCCGCTCGACGACAAGGTGTGCTTCTGCGCCAGGTAAAGGTCGAAGCCGTGGATGGCCAGCGACGAGAGGAGCCCGTCCTTGTCGCCGAAGAGCTGGTACAGGGAGGCGGCACGGATGCCTGCCGCCGCTGCGACGGCGCGGGTGGAGAGCGCCTGGGCGCCCTCCCGTTCCAAGAGCTCGGCTGCGACCTCCAGGATCTGCCGGCGGCTGCGGGTCTTCGCATCATCCACGGTTGCAATGCTACGGCATAAGGCGTATCACTGGTTCGGTCAGCGATACGGGAAATACCGTCGCAGTGATACGGCAGGAGAGGCCGATGAATCGTGTGGGATACGGCGCCATGCAGCTTGCGGGCCCTCAGGTCTGGGGATTCCCGGACGACCCGGAGGCGGCGCGGCGGGTGTTGCGCCTGGCTGTCGAGCTGGGCGTGACCTTCTTCGACACCGCGAACGCCTACGGGCCACGAACGGTGAACCAGCTGATCGGGCAGGCGCTGGGACCGATCCCCGAGGGCGTGATCGTGGGCAACAAGGTCGGCGCAGAGCGCGGCCCGGACAAGTCCTGGATCGTCGACGGTCGCCCGGAGACGGTCCGGCGGCAGGTTCACGAGGCCCTTACCGACATGGGAACGGACGCGAGCGAGCTGACCTACCTCCGGCTCGTCGGCGACACCCCCGGTGCGCACCAGGACGTACCGCTGGAGGAGTCGCTCGGCGCACTCGTCCAGCTGCGAGACCAGGGGCTGATCCGCCGCATCGGCCTGTCCGGCGCGTCCCCGCAGGTGCTGGCCCGCGCCCAGCGGATGACCCCCATCGCGGCGGTGCAGAACCGCTTCAACCTGCTTGACCGCAGCGGCGTCCAGGTCCTCGCCGACTGCGAGACCCAGGGCATCCTCTTCATCCCCTACTTCCCGCTGGCCGCCGGACGGCTCAGCGGCCACCAGGAGCTGACCGGCCCGGCAGAGCGCCTAGGCGCCACACCGGCCCAGATCGCACTGGCCTGGCTGCTGCGCCGTTCGCCCTCCATTGTCGTCATCCCCGGCACGAGCAGTACCGACCACCTGCGGTCCAACATCGCAGCTTCCGAAGTTGCCGAACAATTGACCGACACCGAGGTCGCGCGCCTGACCGGACTCGTCGACGAGTCGCAAGCGGTCCTCGGGCAGCCCACGCCACCCGCCCAAGGCCACCGCTGAAGAGGCCCCGGGGATGCCGCTATCGACCTCGGCCGCTCCGCCAACCAGCAAAGTGATCATTGTCAGACGCGGCCTAGGGGTGGGGGACGTGCAGCGCCACCTCGAACTCCAGCAGGCTGGCCCCGGTGGCGACCGGTGGGCGGGGCTGCTCGCCGGGCGCGCCAGCGTGGGCGGCCCGCGACGGGCCGGCGGCCCACGCCTGGTACGCCTCTTCGCTCTCCCACTTCGTGTACACGAAGTATCGGGTCTCACCGGCCACCGGTCGGAGCAGCTCGAAGCCGAGGAAGCCGGGGGAGTTTTCCACAGCGCCGGCGCGGGCGGCGAACCGCTTCTCCAACTCCGCGCCGGCGCCAGGCGGGACCTCGATTGCGTTGATCTTCACGACTGCCATCTGCCCACCCTAGCTACTCAGAACCCGTCGACCGCAGGCACCAGCTCCGCGTCGACCACGATCGGGGCGTGGTCGGAGGGTCCCTTGCCCTTGCGGGCCTCCCGGTCCACGTAGGCCGAACCGACAGCGCGGGCGAACGGCGCGGACGCGTACACCAGGTCGATTCGCATGCCCTTGTTCTGGTGGAACATCCCGGCCCGGTAGTCCCAGTAGGTGAAGGGGTGTGGCCCCTTCATCGGGGTCGGCACCACGTCGACGAGGCCCAGGTCGCGAAGTGCCGCGAGGGCCGCCCGCTCCGCCGGGGTGACGTGGGTGGAGTGGGTGAAGACCGCCGGGTCCCAGACGTCGGCGTCGGTCGGGGCGACGTTGAAGTCGCCGCAGACGACAAGCGGTAGCCCACCGGACAACTCGGCAGCCACCGCGTCGCGCAGCGCCGCGAACCAGGCCAGCTTGTACGCGTAGTGCGGGTCCTCGGGTGTCCGGCCGTTCGGCACGTACACCGACCAGACCCGCACCCCGTCGCAGGTGGCGGAGATGGCGCGGGCCTCGGGCTCGGGAAAGCCGGGCTCACCGGCGAACCCGACCCGGACGTCGTCCAGCCCGACCCGGGACAGGATGGCGACTCCGTTCCACCGGCCGTCGCTGTGGCTGGCCACCGTGTAACCCAACGCGCCCACCTCGGTCACCGGGAAGGCGCCGTCCGGGCACTTTGTCTCCTGCAGGCAGACGACGTCCGGCCCGGTGTCGGCCAGCCACTCCAGCAGCCGGGGGAGGCGGGCCTTCACCGAGTTGACGTTCCAGGTCGCCAGGCGCATGCCCCCAGCCTGCCGCATCCGCCCCCGGTACGCCGGGTCAGCTGCCCGGGGTGTCGCCGGGACGGGTTTGTTCGGCCAGGAACCGCTCCAGTTCCGCGCCCAGCTCGTCGGCAGTGGGCAGCGGCCCGGCGTCCGCGGCGAGCAGGTTCTTCTCACCTCGACCGCGGGCGAACGCGTCGTACTGCTCCTCCAGGGCCTGGACCAGGGCGGCGGCGTCCTCGGTCTGCGCGACCTGGCGGTCGATCTCCACCCGGACCACCTCGGCGGCCGAGCGGAGCCCGTCGCCGGGCAGCAGCAGCCCGGTGCTGCGCGACACCGAGCTGAGCAGCACCTCGGCGGCGGCCGGGTATTCGGTCTGCGCCACGTAGTGCGGCACGTGGGCGGCGAAGCCCAACGCGTCGCGACCCTGCTTGCCGAGGCGGAACTCCAGCAGGTGCCCGACGCTGCCGGGCACCTGGACGCGTTGCAGCCAGGGCTCGTATCCGGCGATCAGCTCGGGGCGGGTGGCGTGCGCCGTCACTCCGGTCGGTCGGGTGTGCGGCACCGCCATCGGGATCGAGTTCAGCCCCACGGTGAGCCGGACGTCCAGGCGGGCGGCCAGCCCGGCCACCGCGGCCACGAACCGCTCCCACTGCAGGTCCGGCTCGGGGCCGGTGAGCAGCAGGAAGGGGGTTTCGTCGTCGTCCCGCAGCAGGTGCAGCTCAAGCGTGGGCGCGTCCACGCTCTCCCAGTGGTCCTCGACGAAGGTCATCACCGGTCGGCGCGACCGGTAGTCGAAGAGCTGGTCGACGTCGAAGGTGGCGATCGGTCGACCCTCAAGCGAGGTGAGCAGCTGCTCGCGCGCCAGCCGGCTGGCATTACCGGCGTCCACGAACCCGGTGAGGGCCTGGATCAGAACCGGCTGCCCGAGGTCGGGCAGATCGTCGGTGAGCTGGTAGAGCTCGTGTGGGTCGAGCACCGGTGCGGACCTCCCTGAAATGTGCCTGCGGGGCGCCGACGCGATGGAGGGCACCCGTTCGGGCAACGTACCCGCCATCCTGGTGCATTCCTGCGCCGGGCGATTCGTCGCCCGAGGGATGAGCGGGACCAGACTATTCGCCCGATTACGCCGCCAGACTGTTTGCCCTCGGCCGATCGGCCGAGGGGTGGTTCGACCCAACGGCCCAGTTTGTCGATCATGTCTCGACCGGGGGTCCGATGTACCCGACAGTCACCGGCCGTGTCGGCCTGCGCGCACCGCCGCATTCATCCGGTACGCGAGGAATGTTCCTCGGGCGGGTCGCCCCGGCCGCGTCGTCCACCAGGGTGGCCCCGATCTGTGGGAATCACCACGTGATCACCGTGCGTGATCGGGGTTTCCCCCTGCCTAGCCTCGGTTGATGCGTGACGACGGCACCCTCGACGACCCGTACGCCCCGAGCAGCGCCACTGCCGATACGGAGGATGGCGCCTCAGCCGAACGGACAACCGCCGCGAGTCGACTCCGGGCGTACGTCCGGGACCTGAACGGTCGACGCCGGGCCCAGCTGGCGCTGGCCACCGGTGTGGTCTGCTGCCTCGGCCTGACCGCGGTCGCCCAGGTGGGCGACGAGAAGCCCGGCGGGGCGACCCGCTCCGGCCCGCCCGCCAGCTCGGAGCTGGCGCAACGCGCCGAGCAGCAGGACGCGGCCTCCCGTGGTCACGATCGCGCCGCCGCCCCGGCGCCGTCGGCCACGGCGACCCCCGGTGACCCGGACACCGCGGCACCCGCCCGCAAGGTCGCACCGGCCCGCCCGACCAAACCGGCGCCCGTCGTCGGGCTGGACGAGGCCCAGATGGAGAACGCCGCGGCGATCGTGCGCGCCGGCCGCAAGATGGGGGTGCCCCGCCGGGGCCTGGTGATCGCGGTCGCCACCGCCATGCAGGAGAGCAACCTCTACAACGTGGCGAGTGGTGTGCTGCCCGAGTCGCAGGACTACCCACACCAGGGCGTCGGCTGGGACCACGACTCGGTCGGGTTGTTCCAGCAGCGTTCCAGCAGCGGCTGGGGCCCGGTGGGCCGGCTGATGGATCCCGAGTTCGCGACCCGACAGTTTCTCAGCGCGCTGGAGCAGGTGCCCGGCTGGGAGCGGATGCGGCTCACCGACGCGGCCCAGGCGGTGCAGGTCTCCGCGTACCCCGAGCACTACCAGCAGCACGAGTGGCGGGCCACCCGGGTCGTCGACGCCATCATGCCGGCGGGACGATAGTCTTCCGCCCACTGTGGACGGTCAAGGTTGAGGCTGTCGCATCCCGGGTACATGTGTTGCGGTTACGGGGTACACATGACAACGGGATCATCGACAGGAGGACGCCATGTCACTGATGCAGCGGATCACCACGTTCCTGAGATCGCCGAAGGGGCAGCAACTGGTCGAGCGAGGTCGTCGGGAGATGGCCAAGCCCGCTAACCAGGAAAAGCTCAAGGGTCTGGCGGCCCGGTTGTCCAACCGCCGCCGCTGACCGCCCCATCGGCCGCCCTGTCCGCCATTCCCATTCCAGGGGAGACCCGGTGACCGACACTCCGCCCGTCGGCGGCCAGCCTGCCGCCCCTACTCCCCAGCCGTCCGTCGACCTGCCCGCCGGGCCGGCGGACACCGCCGAGGGTCCGCCGGCCCGTCTCTGGGACCGGATGCGCGACGACCCCCAGTACGCCCCGGAGCACCTCGCCCTGGAGGCGGTGCGCCGGCTCGGGCCGGAAGCCGAGCAGTGGGCCGACCGGGCCCGCGCCGAGCAGCCCGGGGTGTCGTCCGACGCCCTGGCCGACCAGGCGACGCGCAAGTTCGTCAACCTGGCCCGGCTCTCGGGCGCGGTCTCCGGCGCGGCCGGACTACCCGGCGCCGTGATCGACGTGGGCGTGCTGGCCTGGACCCAGGCCCGGATGGTGTTGCACATCGCTGCCGCTTACGACGTCGATCCGCTGCACAGCGACCGGGCCACCGACCTTCTTGTGCTGCAGCGCGTGCACAAGGTCGCCGAGAGTGCCCGACTGGCGCTCGGGGTGGCCGCCGGCCGGGAACGCGCCGACGCCCTGTTCGGTCTGGGTGGCCAGCGCCCACTCGGTCGGGTGATGCTGCAACTCGGCGTCCGGCTGGCCCAGATGGCCGGCGTCCGGGCCGCCAAGCGGGTCGTCGCCAAGATCATCCCCGGGGCGGCCATCGTGCTCGGCACCTGGGCCAACTCGTCGGCCACGAAGGAGCTCGCCCAGCGTTCCCGCGCCCTCTACCGGCCTCGGGGCGGCAGCGCCCTCCCGGGACCTCGGCTACCCTGACCGCCCGCCCGGAGCGGTCAGCTGGCCATCCCGGAGGGACGCCAGGTCACCTCGGCCAGTCGGCCCTGGCCGGCGGTGTTGGGATGGAACCAGTCGAGCGGGTTGAGCAGGTCCAGGGTGAACCGGACCCGGTGCGCCGCGCCGCCGTCGTGCCGACAGCGCGAGCCGTACGCCCGGCAGGCCGCGACCAGTTCGGCGTTGTACGCCTCGATCCGGTCCCGGACCGCCGCCCGGCGTGCCTGGTCAGCGGGTGCCGTCGAGGTGGCCTCGGCCAGCAGGGCCGGGCAGACGCCCCGCCGCCACGCGCGGACCGCCCGTGGATCGTCGTGCCCGACCTCCCAGAGCCGGTACAGGTCGGGGATGCTCACCACCAGCACCCGGGCCTTCGGCCGGCCGCTGCGCAGCACCTGTAGCCCCCGGTCCACGTCGGCCCGGAACCGCGCCACCGGGGTCATCGCGTCCACTCCACCCCGGCAGACGTCGTTGGCGCCGATGAGCACCGTGACGTAGTCGGGACGGTCGCGTACCGCCGCCCGGGCCTGCCCTTCGAGGGCGTCCGCGCGGGCGCCGGCCCGGGCGTGGTTGTACGTCCGGTCGCGGATCGCCGAATTCTGGTCGAGCAGCCGCCGGTAGTGGCTGCGCACCCGCAGGCCGTCGCCGGTGGACCAGGAGTTGCGCTCGCAGGAGGTGAGCACCAGGCAGGAGGCGAAGCCGGTGCTTATCGAGTCGCCGAGAGCGGCGATGCCACCCGGCCCGCTCGACGCCGGGCCGCTGCGGGTGGGGCGGGGCGTCGCGGACGTACCACCCTCGCAGGCCAACGCGACGAGTGCGACGAGACAGGCCAGCGCGGCGACCCACCGTCGAGGCATGACGTCCCCCGTTCCGCAGCGCAGAGCGACAGCCCGATAACTCTATGCATAGGACGTGGTGTGCCGGGAACCTGCTGTCGGCTATGCGGCAGAGTGCCGGCGGCCGGGCCGGCGAGGTGGTTTAATCCCGCCGCGCTGCCGGCTGGCCGTGCAGCCACCCGTGCAGGGCCCGGGTGATCCGCGGCAGCACCAGATAGGTCATCAGTGGGGTCAGGCAGAGCGTCATCAGCAGCACCCGCGCCGCCAACGGCACGGCGGCGAGGAAGTGACTGGTCAACAGGGTCGCGCTGAGGCTCAGCGGAAAGAACGCCAACCAGATGGTCACCGCCTGCTTCCACCTCGGCGGCGAGGTAGGCCCGACCGGCTCGACCGGGTCGACCGAGTGCTCAAGCGGCGGGTCGAACCAGCCCTCGATGCCGGTCCGCCGCTCGACCCGGGTGTGCTCGACGATGCCCTGGGCCGAGCTGAGCCACCAGTGCCGCTGCGGTGACTCCTCCCACCGGTGCAGCGTCTCGGCGTCGGCGAAGCGGTAGAGCATGTGCCACTCCGGCGAACCGGGGCCGCTCTGCACCCAGCCGGCGCCGAGGAAACCCGGGAACGCCTCGGCCAGCGCGGTGCCGGCCCGCATCCAGGCCACCATCTCGCTGGACCGCGTCGGGTCGACACGGCGGGCGATGGCGACGGTCACCGGCACGGCGAGGGTCATTGACATGCGCCCATCCTGCGGGCATCGGGGGCCACGGCGCGATCGGATGTGCCGGAGCACACCACCACACCGGCAGGTGCGAGCGCGCGGTACCGGTTAACCGGGCCGATCGGGGGTAGGTCGGGGGTTATGACGAGATCGCAGCCCCGGCGCGCCCGTGGCACGGTCGGCCACGCGAACAGCGCCCTCAATCTCCGGCTCACCCTCGCCAGCTTCGGGCTGGTGACCATGGTGGTGTTCGCGGTGCTGGCGTTCTGGGCCGGCATCGCCTGGCTCGGCGTACTCTGTGCGATCTTCGCCGTGGTCGCCGTGGTCGACCTGGTCGTGATCCAGCGCCGCCGCGCCGCCCGCCGCCGCGAGGAGCCGGGCGTACGACACTCGTTGTTCGAGTGACAGGAGGACGAGATGCCCCACATCGCCACCACCAACCCCGCCACCGGACAGGTGCTCAAGACCTACGAGGCGATGTCCACCGAGCAACTCGACGGTGCCATCGAGCGCACCGACCTCGCCTACCAGCAGCTCCGGACGACGAGCGTCGACGAGCGCGCCAGGTGGATGAGGGCCGCCGCCGACCTGCTGGACGCCGAGCGTGACGAGATCGCCCGGATCATGACCACCGAGATGGGCAAGACGTACGCCTCCGCGCAGGCCGAGGTGACCAAGTGCGCCACGGCGGCCCGCTTCTACGCCGACCACGCCCCCGCGTTCCTCGCCGACGAGCCGGCCGACGCCGACGCGGTGAAGGCGACCCGGGCGTTCATCCGCTACCAGCCGATCGGTGTGGTGCTCGCGGTGATGCCGTGGAACTTCCCGCTCTGGCAGGTGATGCGGTTCGCGGCCCCGGCGCTGATGGCCGGCAACACCGGCCTGCTCAAGCACGCCTCGAACGTGCCGCAGACCGCCCTGTTGCTGGAGGACGTGTTCCGCCGGGCCGGCTTCCCCGAGGGCGCCTTCACCACGGTGCTGGTCGGCTCGGAGGCCGTCGACCGGATCCTGAGCGACCCCCGGGTCCGTGCCGCCACGCTCACCGGCAGTGAGCCGGCCGGCCGGTCCATCGCCCAGATCGCCGGGCGGGAGCTGAAGAAGACGGTCCTCGAACTCGGCGGCAGCGACCCGTTCGTCGTGATGCCCTCGGCCGACGTGGACCGGGCCGCCGAGGTGGCCACCACCGCCCGCTGCCAGAACAACGGCCAGTCCTGCATCGCCGCGAAGCGGTTCATCGTGCACACCGACGTCTTCGACGCCTTCGCCGCGAAGTTCGCCGCGAACATGGCCGCGCTGCGCGTCGGCGACCCGATGGACCCGGACACCGACGTGGGGCCGCTGGCCAGCGAGCGGGGCCGTGACGAGGTGCACGCCCAGGTCCGCGACGCTGTCGACAACGGCGCCACAGTGCTCTGCGGCGGCGAGCCGCCATCCGGCGACGGGTGGTTCTACCCGCCGACGGTGGTCACCGACCTCACCCCGCAGATGCGGATGTGGTCCGAGGAGGTCTTCGGCCCGGTCGCCGGGCTGTTCCGGGTGTCCTCGTACGAGGAGGCGATCGAGGTCGCCAACGGCACCAGCTTCGGGCTCGGCTCGAACGCCTGGACCCGGGACCCGGCCGAGCAGGAGCGCTTCGCCACCGACCTGGACGCGGGCAACGTCTTCATCAACGGCATGACCACCTCGTACCCGGAGTTGCCGTTCGGCGGGGTGAAGAACTCCGGCTACGGGCGCGAGTTGTCGGCGCTGGGGATGCGGGAGTTCTGCAACACCAAGACGGTCTGGGTGGGCGAGGGCGCTGCCTCGGCCGGCGCGGGGGCACACGCGGAATAGCCCGCAGGCATCAGCCGACGCCGTCATGGGTAGGAGGTGCGCCCATGACGACGTTCGGTTTTCACGCCTCCCATGAGCAGATCGGCCCGCGCGCACTCCTCGAGGCGGTGAAACACGCCGAGCGGGCCGGCTTCGACGCCGCCATGTGCTCCGACCACTTCTCCCCGTGGAGCGCCCGGCAGGGCGAGTCCGGCTTTGCCTGGTCCTGGCTTGGTGCCGCCCTGCAGGCCACCGGCCTGCCGTTCGGTGTCGTGAACGCGCCCGGCCAGCGGTACCACCCGGCGATCATCGCGCAGGCCATCGGCACCCTCGGCGCGATGTACCCGGGCCGGTTCTGGGCGGCGCTGGGCACCGGCGAGGCCAGCAACGAGCACATCACCGGCGACCCGTGGCCGCGCAAGGACGTGCGCGCCGCCCGCCTGCGCGAGTGCGTGGACGTGATCCGCGCGCTGCTGGCCGGCGAGGAGGTCAGCCACGACGGCCTGGTCCGGGTGGACCGGGCCCGGCTGTGGACCCGCCCCGAGCAGCCGCCCGCACTTGTCGGCGCCGCCGTCAGCGTGGCCACCGCCCGCTGGTGCGCCGAGTGGGCCGACGGGCTGATCACCGTGAACGCCCCCGTGGCGCACCTGCGCGAGATGATCGACGCGTACCGGGACGCCGGTGGGCGCGGTCCGCTGCACCTGCAGGTGCACGTCTCCTGGGCGCCGGATCAGGCGCAGGCCGAGGCCATCGCGTACGACCAGTGGCGCAGCAACGTCTTCGCCCCGCCGGTCTGCTGGGACCTGGAGACCGCCGAGCACTTCGACGCGGTCTCCGCCGACGTGCCGGCGCAGCGGGTCGCCGAGGTGGTGAACGTCTCGGCCGACCTGGGCCGGCACGTCGGCTGGCTGGAGGAGTACCTGGAACTCGGCTTCGACCAGATCGCCCTGCACCACGTCGGGCAGGAACAGCGCGGCTTCATCGACACGTTCGGCGCCGAGGTGCTGCCGAAGCTGCGGCCGACCGGCTGATCGAGGCACGCATCGGCGGCACCCCTAGGCTCGTATCCCATGGAAAGCCTGTTTCCGGTAGTCGTCTTCCTGGCGATCGCCACCTTTGGTGCGGCGCTGGCCCGCCGGCTCGGCCTGCTGGCGCCGATCGTGCTGGTCGTGCTCGGCCTGGCGCTCTCCTTCGTGCCGGGCGTTCCGCACGTCGAACTCGACCCGGAGCTGGTCCTGGTCGGCATCCTGCCGCCGCTGCTGTACGTCGCCGCGCTGGAAACCTCGGTGCCGGCGTTCAAGAACAACATCCGGCCGATCCTGTTGCTCGCGGTCGGCCTGGTGCTGTTCACCGCCTTCGTGGTCGGGTTCGTGCTGCACCTGCTGGTGCCGCAGGCGCCGTTCGCGGTCTGCCTGGCGCTCGGCGCGGTGGTCGCCCCGCCGGACGCGGTGGCCGCCACCGCTGTCGCGCGCCGGGTCGGGCTGCCCCGCCGGGTGGTCACCATCCTGGAGGGGGAGAGCCTGGTCAACGACGCCACCGCGCTGGTGCTGCTGCGGGTCGCCACGATGGCCACCGCCGGCTCGGCGGTCGGCGCCACCGACGTGACGATCGAGGTGCTGCGGGCCACCGGCGGCGGCATCCTGATCGGCGCGCTCGGTGCGGTGGTCTTCGGTTTCCTGCACCGGCGGATCACCGATCCGCTGCTTGACAACGCACTGTCGCTGATCATCCCGTTCGCTGTGGTGTTCGCCGCCGAGGCGGTGCACTCCTCCGGCGTGGTCGCGGTGGTGGTCACCGGCCTGGCGCTCGGCCACAAGCTGTCCCAGCTGCTCTCGGCGGCCTCCCGGTTGCAGACCGGCGCGTTCTGGCGGCTGGTCCGGTTCCTGTTGGAAGGGCTGGTGTTCCTGCTCGTCGGCCTGCAACTGCGGGAGGTGTTGCGCGACCTCGACGAGCCCGCCGGGTCGCTCGCGCTGATCACCGTCGCGGTGCTCGCCACAGTCGTCCTGACCCGTTTCGTCTGGCTCTTCCCGGCCACCTACCTGGCCCGGCTGGTTCCCCGGATCCGCCGCCGGGACTCGGCCCCGTCACCCAGGATCCCGATCGTCATCGGCTGGGCCGGGATGCGCGGCGTGGTGACGCTGGCCGCCGCTCTGGCCCTGCCGCTGACCCTGGCCGACGACAAGCCGTACCCCCGGGCCCTGTTCATCTGGCTGGCCTTCGCGGTGATCGTGGTCACCCTGGTCGGCCAGGGCGCCACGCTGCCGCTGGTCGCCCGCCGGCTGAAACTGCCCCAGGACGACCCGGTGCAGGACGCGTTGTCGGCTGCCGGGGTGCAGCAACAGGCCAGCAGGGCTGCCCAGGAACGCCTCGACGAACTGGCCGACAGCGCCCCCGAGGCGGTGGTGGACCGGCTGCGCCGCGCCCTTGAGGATCGCAACAACATGGCCTGGGAGCGGCTCGGTGGCACCGAACGGGAAACGCCGTCGCAGGCGTACGGTCGACTCCGGCAGAGGATGATCGACGCCGAGCGGGATGTGTTCCGGGCCGCCCGGGACGCCGGTCGAATTCCTGAGGAGGTGTTGGTGCGGGCCTATCGTGACCTGGACCTGGAAGAATCATTGTTGCGGGAGGTCGAGAAGTGAGCTGTGAGCACCTGACCGAGGCGGGTGCCGCCGAGGCGCGTACCCCTGACGAGTGCGCGGACTGCGTCGCCATCGGCGAGACCTACTGGGTGCATCTGCGCACCTGCCTGAGCTGCGGGCAGGTCGGCTGCTGCGACTCGTCGCCGAACCAGCACGCGAGCAAGCACTACGCGTCCACCGGCCACCCGGTGATCCGCTCGGCCCAGCCCGGCGAGGCCTGGCGGTGGTGCTACGTCGACGAGGAGATCGGCTGATCGCTGGCCGGAAGCGGCTGGGCGCGGTTCGCCAGCGCCCGTCGGGTGAGCGGTGGCACGGCCAGGCCGGTGCCGGCGAGCAGCCCGGCCAGGGCCAGCCAGCCGATCGGGCCACCGCCGAGGATCAGCCAGGTCAGCAACGCTGGCCCCGCCGCGCGGGCCAGCCCGGCGAGCAGCGTGTCGACTCCCTGGTAGGCGCCGATGGCGTCCGGGGCGGCGAGGTCGTAGGCAAGCGCCGCCCCGGCCCCGGCGTGCCACAGGTCGCCGAGGGTGTAGACCACTGTCGCGCCCAGCAGCAGGCCGATCGCCAGCGCGCCGGAGACGACGCCGGTCGCGGCCCAGAGCAGCGTCCCGGCCGCGAGCACCAGACCGGCCCGACGCATCGTCGCCGCCGCCGGCAACGCGTCCCGCACGCTTCCGCTCAGGCGTACCGCGAGCGCCACGGTGAGCAGCGTGTTGACGAGCAGCACGGCGGACACCGTCACCAGCGGCGCGTCGGTGCGGGCCACCACCCACAGCGGCAGCACCACCGTCAGCGCCACCGAGTGCAGGGCGAGCACGGCCGAGGACCCGGCGACCGCGAGGAAGCGCCAGTCGCGCAACGCGCGGCCCGGTAGCGGCCGAACCGCCCGCCGGACCGGCGGATACGACGGCAGTCGCAGGATCAGCGCCGCCGAGACCAGGTAGGTCACGACGTTGCCGACCACGAGCAGCCGGTACGCCCACCCGGTGTCCGCCACCAGCGCGAACCCGGCCAGGCCCGCGCCGAGCGCCACACCCAGGTTGGCCACCGCGCGCAGGGTGGCGAAGGCGTGCACCCGGCCCTGCGGCCCGCCGACCGCGGCGACAAGCGCGGCGCGGACCGCCAGGTTGCCGGAGACCAGCAGCGCGTCCAGTGTGGCCACCAGCAGGAAGACCGGGAACGAACCGACAAACAGGTACGCGACGGCGACGGCGGCCTGCGCCAGTTGGAGGACCGCCCGGAGGGTACGCGGATCACGCTGGTCGGCCAGCCCGCCGAGCGGCACGCTGGCGGTGAGCCCCACCAGGCCGGCGAGCGTGAGCCCCAGCCCGACCCGTGTCGGGCTCAGCCCGACGACGCGAGTGAGGTAGAGCGCCGAACCGGCCACCCACAGCCCGGTCCCGACGGTGTTGGCGAGCGTGGCCAGCGACAGCGTACGCAGCCGACCGGGCGGCGGCAGCGGTGACAGCGACCGCCAACGGCCGCGAATCTCCGTCCGGGTGTCCGCAGTGTCCACGCACCCGACCCTAGGACTGACGCACGGGTAGCGACGCCCCGAGCGCTGCGGCTCCCGTCACAGCTACGCCACGCCGTCTGCTGGTGCGCGGACCGTGGCGTCATCGTCGAGTGGGTGCTGTCCGAAAACGGCTCTGCCGAGCCCACCGTCCGTGGGCAGCACAGTATGGTCATCCCAGCCAGGATGGCCGATGGCTTCCACCAGTTGTTGGCAGCTAGCCCCAACGCCGTTCAGTTTGGGCGGTGGTTGGTTGGTCAAGGTTCGTTGGTGATGATGTCGATGCTGGTGGTGGCCTTGTAGGTGCGGCGATCGATGTTCGGTCCACGGGCCTGGTAGTTGGAGTTCGAGCGTTTGATCATGCGGGTCTTGGTGCGGATGCGGCGTTCGGGTAGCAGGTTGGCCAAGACGCGTTCGCCGATGACGCCGACCAGGTGGATGGTGGTGTCGGCGATGACGCCGGCGGCGTGGACGACCTGGTCGCGGGCGGCGTTGAGGGCGGTGGTGAAACTGGCCCGGTCCGGGTCGAGGCCGGGCCGACTGTCGGTGGCGTCGACCATGGCGGTCCGCAGCACCTGGTAGACGATCAGCAGGGCATGGATCTCCTGATCGACGCCGTCGGGGTGCGGGCGCGCAGGACCCGGCCGCCGAGGATGGTGGATTTGAGTTCCAGGTAGGCGGTCTCGATTTCCCATCGCTGGTGGTAGAGGGCGGCGGGGTAGCGACGCGGGTCGAGCAGGGTTGTGATGAACCGGTAGCCGCCGGTGTGGTTGCCGGTGGTGGTGGTGATGATGCTGATCCGGGCCTCGATCACGCGGACGTGCTGGCCGCCGATGACCGACAGCCAGGAACCGTCGCGGTAGCGGCGGATCAGCGGGAGCCTGCGGCCGGTCTTGCAGCGGATTAAAGGTCCGTTCCGGTCGCGGTGAGTGTGGAGATCAGGTCGGCGGCGGCGTAGTTGCGGTCGGCTTGGAGCAGCATCCCGGCGCGTAGGCTGCGGGCGAGCCGCGCGGCTTGGACTGTTTCGCCGGTGGTGCTCGGATCGAACACGGCGTCGATGACCGAGCGAGTGCCGCAGGCCAACAGGGCGCTCAGCCGCAGTGTCGGGTAGCCGGAGCCGCCGTGGTTGCACCGGTGTTTGACGTAGCGGCGCAGGTTGGCTGTCGAGTCCGCGACGGTGAGCATGGTGCCGTCGATGACGACCGGCAGCAGGCCCCGCCACCACACGGTGGCGACGGCGCCGGTGGCCGCTGGGCCTCGTAGCAGGTCGAACAAGGCCCGCAGTGGTGCCGGGCCGAGTCGTTGCCGGGCTTGGCGCAACGCGCTGCCGCTGGGGTCTGGTACCGGCAGCCCGCGCAGGCCGGCGACGAGTTTCGCCCATACCTGCCGGTAGCCGAGGTCGGCGAACAGACAGCCGGCCAGCAGCAGATACACCACCACCCGGGCCGGCAACAGACGGACCCGTCGCTGCGTACGCCGGGTCGCGGCGAGGACGTCATCGACCATCTCGAACGGCACGAGGCGGGTCAACTCACCGAGATGACCCGCCGCGAGCGGTTCGGCGGCTACCGTGACCGTCCGTGTTATGGCAATCTGATCGACCAAGCGGGGTTCCTGGTTCGGGTTGTCTTGGAGTGACACACCTTGATAGCGGAACCCCGCCTCTCACATCGTGATCAACACACCTATCGACCAGCCCCGCCCACGCCTAACTGAACGGCGTTGGGGCTAGCTGCGGCGGGACGAGTTCGGCATCGCCTTGTTTAAGGTGCTGCGGGAGATCCCGAGCAGCTTCGCGATCGACGACATCGACCGGTCCGGCTCGGCGAGCTGGTGCATCGCGTAGGCGACCTTCTCCGGCGTCATCGCCGCTCCCGGTGCGGTCGCGATCAGGGCCGCCAGTCGCCGCGCGCATCCCCCTTGACGATCGGCCGGCCGTATTGCTGCACGGCGGCGCATAGCACCTCCCCGAACTGGTCCCGGACCTGCTCGCCCGGTCGTCCCTGGATGCGAAAACGCTTGCCGTCCACTGCGGTCAGGTGGTAGGCCCCGGCCCTCCGGGAAATCAGCAACCGGTCCACCTGGTTCCACGCCACCAGATGGGTACGGCCGCGACGGCGCAGCAGCATCCCACCGGTGTACAGGTAGGCGTGTACCGGGGTCCGGGTCAACGCGGCCAGGGCCACGAACACCAGCGTCACCGCCAGCAGCAACGGCGCCAGTGCCAGCATGGCCACCCCCCGCGCCTGCAGGCTGATGGCCAGCCAGGCCAGGAGGAAGAAGGCGGCGACGGACGCGGCGGCCCCACCGAGCGCCAACACGAAGTTCGCCACCTGGTTGGCATCCTTCCGGGTGGCGATCAGATCACCGAAGCCGGCCTGCTCCGCCCGGGCCGCAGCCGCCGGCGGCGGCGGTGCGGCCGGCGCCGAGAAGCCGTCCGGAATCGCCGTCTCGGCCCACTGCTTGCCGTTCTTCTTGATCGCCACGTTGCTGAGGGCGACCATCGCCACCCCGGCAGCGATCACGAACACCTTGCCGAGGACGTCGCCACGCCAGAAAAGACTGATCAGCCCCACCGCGACAATCAGGAATCCGCCGAGCAGCACGAGGAGGGCCAGACAGCCGACAGCCGGCATGTGTGTCTCCGGTGCGGACTTGATCCCTTCCCGCGCCACGGAACCTCCTCCAGGCAGCCCATCCGCCGGCGGCCCGATCTCCGCTGGATCCTCACCGGCACCCTCTAACCGATTTACGTCCGCCATGCCATTCCTCCCCGCGCGGATCGAAGCCCTACCATTTTATGAAGACATTGACGGTCGGCGCTCACCCACTTCAGAGTGGAGAGCAACGATCTCCGGCTAGATCCGCGCTGGCGCGCCGGTCAGCGGCACCGCAAGCGTGACCAGCGATCCGTCCCCCTCCATCGGTAACTGAGTGGTCCCGGCCCGCACCGTGTTTGCCCATCTGGCCCCTCGCGCAGCTCAGGATGGCCGGGCCCAGTCGGTCCGAGCCCGAAGCAGGGCCCGGCGGCGGGCCCCGGACAGGTCCGCGACGCCCTCGCGCCGGTCGTCACCGCCCTGACCATCCGGGCCGGCGGCGAGGTCGCCCACCACCGGCTGCTTCCCGACCACGCCGACGCCCTGCACAACGCGATCACCCGCGCGCACGTCGACGTCGTCGTGATAACCGGGTCGTCCTCGGCCGGTGCCGCCGATCACCTCCGCGGCGTGCTCGCCACCCTGAACGCCCGATGGCACATCGACGGTGTGGCGTGCCGGCCCGGGCGACCGCAGGCCCTCGCCAGCACCGCCGACGGCAGGTGGATCGTCGGCCTTCCCGGTAATCCGTTCGCCGGCCTAGCCCCACGCCGTTCAGTTAGGCGTGGGCGGGGCTGGTCGATAGGTGTGTTGATCACGATGTGAGAGGCGGGGTTCCGGTATCAAGGTGTGTCACTCCAAGACAACCCGAACCAGGAACCACCTCGATGGATCGATCGCCGCACCTACAAGGCCACCACCAGCATCGACATCATCACCAACGAACCTTGACCAACCAACCACCGCCCTAACTGAACGGCGTTGCCAGCTAGCCCTACCCTGGCCAGATGCTTGCTGCTGAGGCTCCGAAAGTCACCGACTGGATGCAAGCGTGGGGGAGCATAGCCGGTCTGGTGATGTCGACATTCGCCGTGATCTTCACCGGTCTGCTGTTCCGCCACGAGATCCGCGTCCGTCGTGATGAGAAGGCGGATTCGGAGGCAGCCCAAGCTCGCCTAATTGTCGGTCGTCCAGTAGCTCTGGGTCACGGCAACGCTGGCCTACCAGGATTCACAAGGGCGGACTGCCTGATCAGCAACTACAGTGGGGCCCCGATCTTCAACGTCAGGCTCCGTCTACTGCACAATGGATCAGTCCTCAGTGTCAAGGACGGGATATTCTCCGTGCTGACCGAAGAAACAGATTGGCACGCTGACCTGAGGAAACTCATTCCCGTGTCGACAAGTGAGCCAATGGCTGACTGGGTTGTCGAGATCCGATTCACGGACTCATCGGGTCACTTGTGGTGCCGAGTAGGTATGGATCTCCCCGTCAGAATTCTTCCGGCCCAACCTTCCGAGAGTCCGTTCCGGTGGATTCTCCTCTTACTTGCCGGGGCGGCATCGGCCGTAGCAGGGATCGGCATCATCGAGTACATCCTGTAGTCAGCCCAAGCCGTGTCGTCGGATCCGGATCGGCGCGGAAAGATCACGTTCGCCGGTGGTAGTGGTTGCGGCGGGGGAGTTGTTCGGGGTCGAGCCAGGCCGGTGGGATGAATTCGGGCTGACCGTCGCCGCTGAGTTGCACGGCCCAGTCGCTGTGGTGGAGGTGTCGGTGGTGGTGGGCGCAGAG